>NZ_VDFY01000058.1 GCF_006228125.1 Micromonospora orduensis
TGGTGGTGGTGCGGCGGGGGACCGCATCGGCTGCTCGAATCTTGCAGCCCATGCTGAAATTTGCCGAAAGGTTACAAGCGTGTTGCAACGGCTGTCAATGTATGGATGGTGATCACTGTCCATGGTGGCCGCTACACGCGTCCCGGCGTCGCTCGGTTCGATCCGGCCCAGAAATTTCCATCCCGGGGTGATCCGCTCGCCCCGCCCGTCCGTACTGGATGGGGGAGCAGGGGTCGGCCGGTGGTACGCCGCCGCGAGACGATCGAGGAGCAGATGGCCCGGGCACAGCAGAACCAGAAGGCGGGCACCGTCCGGACCAGCGAGAGCAGTCGGGGGGTACGCACCAGGTCGCGGGGCGCGACAACCGCGCTTATCGCGTCGGCGCTCGCCGCGCTCTGGGCGGCGACCATGCTGACCGGCGCCGGTCAGACGGCGTACGCGTACGGCTTCTTCTTTACCGAGTTCTTCGCCGGGGTGGTGGCCCTGGTGTCGTTGAGCCTCACCGTGATGCTCGGCCTGCTCGCCACCGACCGGCTGGTGCTGGGCATCTCGCACCGGGTGCTGATGCAGTCGGCGCACCGGGCCACCGGCGTGCTCGGTGTGGCCGGGCTGGCGTTCCACGTCCTGACCAAGATCGCCACCGGTCGGGCTGCGGCCACGGACGCCCTGGTGCCGTTCGTCGGTGGCCGGGGGCTCTACGTCGGCCTCGGCACGGTGGCCGCACTGCTGATGGTCAGCGTGATCTGGACCGGCATCATCCGGGCCCGCTTCGCAGGCGTCGGTCCGAAGTGGCTGTGGCGCGCGCTGCACTCCACCGCGTACCTGGCCTGGCCGTTCGCTGTCTTCCACGGCCTCAACGCCGGTCGGGCCGCAGCGCCCTGGGTGATGTTCAGCTACCTGGGCTGCATTCTGCTGGTGGTGCTGGCCCTGCTGGTCCGGTTCTCGGTCACCATCGGTCGGCGCAGCCGCGAGCAGCACCAGGCAGCGGTGCGCAACGCGGTGATGGCCGGCCGGGCCGAGGAGGCGAAGACCGCCAGATCGCTGCTGGCCGGGTTGGGTCGGCGCCCGAAGGCCGCCGACAAGCGTCCCGCCTGGGCGGAGGCCACCACCGCCACGTGGACCGCCCCGCCGGCGGCCCGGCGGCGCGACCCCGAGCGGTTCACCGTCCCCGTGGTGCCCGAGCCCGGCTCACTCGCCGAGCCCGCGCGGCCCAGCCGCCGTCGGGAGGAGGAGCCGGCGCCCGCCCGCCGTCGACGCGACGAGGCGGAGGTGACCGGCCGCCGCTCGACCCGCCGTGGCGCGCAGGACACCGGCACCAGTCGACGCGACGAGGAGGAGTTGGAGCCGGTGACCCGGCGACGCGGGTCGCGTACCCGCGACCGGGACGAGGAGACGGCCCCGCCCCGGCGGCGACGCGCCGAGGAGCCGGCCGCCGAGCGGACCAGCCGCCGATCCCGCTCCGAGGACGACGGCACCCGCTACTCGGTGCCGCCGCAGCGGACGCTCGACGAGGCCGAGGAGCCGTGGGACAGCCCGCGCCGGTGGCAGGCCGCCGAGCCGATCTCGGCCGGCCCGATCTCCGCCGAGCCGATCTCCGCCGGCCCGATCTCGGCGGCGCCGCGCAGCGGCAGCGGTCGGCACAGCGCCGAGGACGACCTGCCGGAGGAGCCTGACTACTGGCGCCCGCCGGCCCGGTACGTGCCGGACGAGGACGCGCCTCCCGTGGACGACACCCCGACCCTGGTCGACCTGGCGTCCCGCCGGGCCCGCCGGGCCGAGGGCCGCGCCGCCAAGCGCCGCAAGGCCAGCGCGGACGCCGTCGACGGGGCGTACTGGGCCGGGCTGCGGGGTGAGGCCAAGTGATGCGGACGACCGTGCCCCCGGTCGCCTGCGTCGGCGAGCCACGGCTGACCGCCGGCTTCGCCGAGTTCGGGCGGCTCGACCTGGCCGCGCACGAGGAGGTGCACGGGCCGATCGGCCCGATGGAGCCCGCGCAGCTGCTCCGGCTCGCCGAGGGCATGCAGCTCAAGGGCAAGGGCGGGGCGGGTTTCCCGTTCGCCCGCAAGATGCGCGCGGTGCTGGAGTCCTGCGAGCGGCAGGACCTCGCCGCCGTCGTGGTGGTCAACGCCAGCGAGGGGGAGCCGGCCAGCTGGAAGGACAAGGTGCTGCTGACCCGCGCTCCGCACCTGATCCTGGACGGCGCGGCGCTGGCCGCGTACGCGCTGGACGCCGACGAGATCGTGATCGGTGTGGCGGACGACGGGGTCGGCCGGGATTCGCTGATGGAGGCCCTCGACGAGCGCCGGATGCCGGTGCAGACGACCATCGTCACCGTGCCGCACCGGTTCATCTCCGGCGAGGGCGGCGCACTGGTCAACGGCATCAACGGCCTGCCGCACATCCCGCCGGGCACCAAGAAGCGCTCCAGCGACTCCGGGGTCAGCGGCCTACCCACCCTGCTGTCCAACGCCGAGACGTTCGCCCAGCTCGCTGTCGGCGCCCGACTGGGCCCGTACGAGTACGCGGCGCTGGGCACCGACGACGAGCCGGGCACGGTGCTGCTCACCGTGACCGGCGCGGCGGGTCGACCGGCCGTGGTGGAGTGCACCGCGGGGATGCCGCTGCGCGACGTCCTCGACCTGTGCGAGGTGCCGGACGTGCAGGGCATCCTGATGGGCGGCTACCACGGCAAGTGGATCACCTCGGAGGCGGCGGAGAAGGCCGAGGTGTCCCGCAAGGGCCTCGCCGCGGTGGGCGGCACCCTCGGCGCGGGCATCATCGTCCCGCTCGGGCTCGACACCTGCCCGCTCGGTGAGGCCGCCCAGGTGGTGCGCTACCTGGCCGGCGAGTCCGCCGGCCAGTGCGGGCCGTGCAAGATGGGCCTGCCGGATCTGGCCCGCGCCGTGGACCTGGCCGTCGCCGGCAGCCAACCGGCGGACGTGGTCCGCGCCGCCGCCGGCGAGGTGAAGGGCCGGGGCGCGTGCAGCCACCCCGACGGCACCGCCCGGTTCGCGCTCTCCGCGATCGAGGTCTTCAGCGAGGACCTGCGGCTGCACAGCACCGGCGACGGCTGCGGCAGGCGGGTCAAGGGCGTGATGGGGCTGCCCGGCGCACCGGATCCCAACCCGCAGAAGCTCACCCTGGACTGGTCCCGATGCGACGGGCACGGGCTCTGCGCCCACGTGGTGCCGGACTTCATCCGGCTCGACGCGAACGGATATCCCGCCTTCCCGACGACTCCCGTGCCGACCTGGCTGCGCGAGGGCGCGCTGAAGGCGGTCAAGGTGTGCCCGGAGCTGGCACTCCGACTCGCCAAGGCCGAGTAGGAACGGCACACACCCACACCCTGTCGAACGGAGAAGCGGATGCGGTTGCGGATCGGGCGGACAACGGCG
The DNA here is from genome assembly GCF_006228125.1 of Micromonospora orduensis. GTDB lineage: Bacteria > Actinomycetota > Actinomycetes > Mycobacteriales > Micromonosporaceae > Micromonospora > Micromonospora orduensis. Next base: position 3,396 of record NZ_VDFY01000058.1, read on the forward strand.
CGCGCCGCCACCGCCGGGGCGCTCGTCATGGCCCTGTTCGGCACTGCCGCCTGCACGGGCACCGCGCCGGGTGGGCCCGCCGCCGCCGGATCAGCCCCGGCCTCGACCGGCCCGCCGCCCGCGCCGACCGACCCGGCGACCGGTGCGCCGCCCGCCGCCCCGGCGCGGGTCCCTGACGTTCTGCGCTTCACCGGCACCACACTCGGCGGGGCCCCGTTCGACGCGGCGCGGCTCGCCGGCAAGCCGGTGGTGCTGTGGTTCTGGGCGCCGTGGTGCGCCACCTGCGCCAGCCAGGCGTGGACGGTGGCCGAGGTCGCGCCGAAGTACCGGGACACCGTCCCGATCGTCGGCGTCGCCGGGCTGGGCGAGCAGAAGGCGATGAAGGAGTTCGTCACCGAGTTCGACCTCGGCGGGACGCCGCAGATCGACGACCGGGCGGGCGCGATCTGGCGCCGGTTCAAGGTGACCGAGCAGAGCATCTTCGTGATCATCGACCGGGACGGCAGGGTCGTGCACCAGGGCTTCCTGGACGGTGAGGCGCTGAGCGCCCGGGTCGCCGCACTGGCCGGGGCGTGACCGCCGCACTGCTGCTCGCGCTGACCGCCGGCATGCTCGGCGCGGTCAACCCGTGCGGCTTCGCGTTGCTGCCCGCGTACCTCTCGCTGTTGGTCGCCGGGGCGTCGGACACCCGCGGCGCGGTCGGCCGCGCGCTCACCGCGGCGGCCGGGCTCACCCTGGGGTACGTGCTGGTCTTCGGTGCCTTCGGCCTGGCGCTCGCGCCACTGGCCGGCTGGCTGCGGCCCCGGCTGCCGTGGTTGACCGTGACCCTCGGCGTGCTGCTGCTGGTGGCCGGCTGCTGGCTGCTCGCCGGCCGGCGACTGCCCGCCCCCGGCTGGTCCGCCCGAGCACCCCGGCTGACCCGGTCCTGGCCGTCGATGGCGCTGTTCGGCGCCGCGTACGCGCTGGCGTCGCTTGGGTGCGCCATCGCGCCGTTCCTGGCCATCGTGGTGACCAGCCTCCAGGCCGGCTCGACCGGGCGGGGGTTGGCCCTGTTCGGGGCGTACGCCCTGGGGATGGGTCTGGTGGTCGCGGTCGCCGCGCTCGGCGTGGCCCTGCTGCGCGACGGACTGGTGGCCCGGTTACGTGGCGCCGGCGCCCTGGTGCCCCGGCTCAGTGGCCTGGTGCTGCTGCTCGCCGGCGGCTACGTCGCCTGGTACGGCTGGTACGAGCTACGGCTGGCCGCCGGCCGCCGCGACGCCCTCCAGGACCCGGTGATCCGAGCGGCGGCCGAGCTGCAACACAGCCTCTGTCGCTTATACACATCTGACGCTGCCGACGATAAGG
>NZ_VDFY01000103.1 GCF_006228125.1 Micromonospora orduensis
GGGAGACCCTGCGCGACGACGACGGCGCTGCCCCGCAGATTGACCGATACCTCGTCCCGCCATCGCCCACCTCCACAACACCGCGTCACCGGCTGCTAAACGTCCCCGCCCGCCTCACCCGTTCCGCCCGACGACCCGTTCCCCGAGGAACCCGCCACTCGCCCGGTAACCGCCATGCCCATATGCCGGACGAACCACAAGGAAAGATCAACCAGCGGTCGGCCACCCTTGGTCACACTTAGCGACAGGCCGAGGCTAGTGATCCGTCGCGGTCCGGGCGGCGCCCTGCCTGCGCCGGGTAGCGATCACGGTGGTGGCGACGAGGGTGGCGAGGAGCAGAGCGGTCAGGCGTGCCGGCGCCGGCGTGAACGGTGTCAGCAGTACGAGCGCCGTGGTGGCCAAGTACGGCACGGTCATCTTCAGCTGCTCATACGGGCGGATGTGCAGCGTCCAGACTGCGAGCAGGTAGACGGCGACCGGCGCGGCTACCGCGTACCCTACGGCGACGGACCCGAGGTGCGCGGTGCCGGTTTGGTAGTCGACGTCGACGGCGAGGCCCGCGCCGAGCGCAGCCGCCGATGCGAAGATCAGGTACTGACCGTATCCCCACAGCAGCGCCACGCGCGGCGAGGCCGCCAGGTGCTGAACTGGGCGATCGAAGTACAGCCACCACATCGCGAAGACGATCACGATGCCGGCACCGGCGATCGTCAGAAGAGTGCTTGCCTTGGTCCCCCGGTCAAAGGCGGTCTGGACGGCGAGGCTGGCCGCGAGTACCGACTCGCCGAGGACGATGATGGTGAATAGGCCGTACCGCTCGGTTATGTGGCGTGGGTGCCAGATGACCGGAGCGGGGCGCCTCGCCCAGAACGGCAGCAGCAGCTCGGCGAGGACGATCGCCAGGAAGCCGGGCAACAGCCAGTGCCACCCTCCGGGCAGTGCCAGCCGGGCGATCCAGGCCGCCTGCAGCACGATGACGCCCACGGCATAGCGTAGTGCGGTGGCCCGCCGCTCCGGGTCGCTGCGGGCGACGCGCAACCATTGCCCGACCATCGCCAGCCGCATGATCACGTACCCGTACGTGATGACGGAGAAGTCGCCGCGGTCGAACGCGCGGGGTACGCCACCGGCGATCACCAGCGCCCCGGCGATCTGGACCAGGGTGGTGAGGCGGTAGACGTCGTCCTCGGGGTCGTACGCGGAGGCGAATGTGGTGAAGTTCATCCACGCCCACCAGATCGCGAAGAACACCGCCGGATAGAGGCCAATCCCGTGACCGATGTCGGCCTCGCCCAGGTTGTGGTGCAGCCGGTCGGCGACCTGCCTCACCGCGGCCACGAAGCACAGGTCGAAGAGCAGTTCCAGCGGAGTCACGGTCCGGTACGGCTCGTCGGTGGGGCGGGCGACCATGGGCCGGTACCAGGCCCGGACGGGGGGCCGTGGAGGAGTCACTGTGTCGGACATGGCAGCACCTCGGACGGCTCGCGAAGACGATTCCTGCCGCTGATCATTCCGACCGCGGCCCGTCCCGTACCGACGCTCACCAAAGTTCACGTGAACGGGCCTGGAAGTCGACTCCACCGGCCGCATGCGAGGCCCCCCAGACCGAACCAAGGGACGACGGTGACTGCTACCCGTTCGCTGCTCCGACCTCCGAGGCCGCTATGCGGTAGCGAGAACTCGTTCGCCTATTTCGTGGCCGATCCGTTCGAGCTTGTCCGCGCTGCCTTCCTTCTGGATGAGGTTAGCCAGCATTCTCTGCGTACACCCGCTCTCGCCTGCAGCGGGACGCGGACCTCGCCGCCCGCGACGCCGGCCGGCTTTCGCAAAGTCGGCTAATCATGGTCGGAACCCCGTGCGGGCCTCGCCGGGATCGGCAGCAATCATTGGCCGGTCGCGGCGCCATGTTTGTGCGCCGAACGGGCGGGAAGCGGGTCTCATGGCCTTCCGTACCCCGAACATGGCGGCGAGTCTCGGGCGAGGCACCCTCGCGGGTGTCGGTGGCACCGCCGTTGGGGCTAGTCGCTCGTGTCGGGTTGGGTGAAGCGGTGCGGGTTGGTGGCGGGGTTGTCGGGGCCGTGGTCGCTGGGCAGCTCGTGCAGCCAGCGGCGCAGCCCGGGGTCGGTGGTGAGGGTCCAGGCCGGGCCGGCGGGGTGTTCGTCGTGGACGCCGGTGGCCACGGGCATGGCGGTGGGCACGCCGGCCAGGGCCCGTAGGAGGTTGGCCTCGCGGCGGCGGCTGCGTACCCGCAGCAGGACGGGGTAGCGGGGTCCGAACTCGGCGAGGCGTTCGTAGGCGCGCAGCTTGCGTAGCACTCGGCTGAGGTTCTCGGTGTTGTTGTCGTGTTCGAGGAAGAAGCCGACGCTGCGGTCGCCGACGGTCCAGACGCCGTGGGCGTCGGGGCGGATGTCGGCGGCGGCGTAGGCGGCGGTGGCGTGCTGCTCGGACCACCACCGCGCCAGCTGCGCGTTTGGGCCGATGTGGGTGTAGGCGTGCAGGTCGACGAAGAGTTGGTTGACGCCGAGCAGGTGGCGCAGCTTCGCGCTGCCGATGATGCGTTCGGTGCGCTCGATGCTGCTGCGCGGCGCCCGGGCGGACGGCCGGTCGGGGTCGGTGTAGGCGGTCGGGTGGACCACGGCGCCGAGCGGGCCGAGGGCGTAGAGGTACTGGCTGGTGCCGGTGGTGACGTCCACGAAGCGGGTGACCGCGTCGATGGTGTGCAGCGCCGCGAGGCGTAGCAGGGCTGCCCGCCGGGACGGGAACAGCGCCTGGGCGATCTGGTCGGTGGATAGCAGGTAGTGCTCGGCGAGCCAGTCGAGCAGTTGACGGTCGCGCAGGGTCAGACGACGCAGGAGTTGCAGGCGGTCCGGGCGGGTCGGGCGGCGCGAGGACGCGGAGCGGCCGGGCGAGGAAGGCTCGAAGGAGTGGGGGTGAGGGGGGTCAGGACGGTGCGGGTCGCAGTGTTCGGCGGACATGCCGGTTTCCCTTCAGGCAGGAAGGAGGATCCCCTCTGTGGGAGGGGTGTCTGGAATTGGTGGTCGCTGTGGCTGTGGCTGGTCACGGCGGGTGTGCAGCGTTGACAGGCCCAACCGGGCCGTTCTGTCAGCGGCACAGAGTTGACGGTGGTGAAGGGGTGGTGATGCGCTGGTCGAAGGGGCACCGCGGCCTTGATCTGGCTGCGGTGACAGACACCGAAGCGCTGGTCCTGCAGGGCTGTTGATTCCGGTCAGGAGACGTCTCTGCCGCCCTTGGTCCTTGCGCCTCTGTCGTCGCGGGGCTGGGATAACCGGTCGACGAGAGCGTCGATAGCGCTGGTGTTCTGCGCCTGCACGGTCCGGGCGACGGTCTCCCGGATCGCGGTGGCCTCGCCTACGACTGGCTGGGGTGGGCGGCTGCGTAGCGTGAACGCCGGTGTTTGCCGGCCGTCGACGACGAGGCGGGTGGCGGCGGTGTAGGCGTCGAGGTGCGTGAGGTCGTGCTCGTCGAGCTCGGGCAGCGTGTGCCTTGCGAGGACGCGGGCGTCCTCGGGAGCGCACGAGAAGTAGATCTTGTTGCGGGCGCTCGCTGATGCCGCGGCGAGGAGGTCTTTGGGGAACTGGGCGAGGTCCTGGTGCGACAGCACCAGAGACAGCCGGTACTTGCGGGCTTCGGCGAGCATCGTGTCCAGGCTGTTGGCGAGAGTGAGGAAATTCTGGGCCTCGTCGATGATCAGCGTTGCGTCCCGCCGTTTCTCCGGAGCGATTTTCGCGCGGGCGGTGGCGGCCTGCCACACCTGCGCCAGGATCAGGGAGCCGAGCAGCTTGCTGGTGTCCTCGCCGAGCTGGCCCTTCGGGATCCGGACCAGCAGGGCACCGCCGTCGAGGACCTTGCCCATGTCGAAGCTGGATGTCGGGTAGCGCATGGTGCGTTTGACGAAGTCGCGGAGCAGGAACGCCCGGAGTCGGGCGAGGACGGGGCCGATGACCTGGGAGCGCAGGGCGGGGTTGAGTTCGTCGTACCACTGCCAGAAGCCGGACAGACCGGCCGGGTCGTCGAGGTCGACGGTCATCGCCGACCGGAACTGGGCGCTGTTGAGCAGGGGTGGGATGTGCTGCAGGGTGACGTTGGCGTGGCGCAGCAGGGTCAGGCAGGCCACCCGCATGACGTCGTCCATGCGTGGTCCCCACGCCTTGGCGAAGATGTTCCCGAAGATCGACACGAGGTTGTCCACGACCAGGTCGGGGTCGTCGCCGGACAGCGGATTGATCGTCGGCGGATTCCCTTGGTCCGGGTCGAAGATGACGAGGCGGCCGGCGATGGAGGCGGGGAGCCGGTCGAGGATGTCCAGGACCATGTCGCCGTGGGGGTCGATGACCACGGTGCCGCGGCCGGCTTTGATGTCGTCGACGGCCATGTTCACCAACAGCGTCGTCTTTCCGCTGCCGGTGGATCCGACGACGTGCAGGTGGTAGCGGGCGTCGGGGACGGCCAGGGCGACGCCGTGGCCGCCGACTTGCGCGTCGCCGATCATCTTCGTGCCGCGCCCTCCGGTGGGTACGGCGACGGGGGTGGGCATGGATTTGGCCCGGGCCCGGTCCAGGCCGGGCACGGCCAGGTCTCGGGGGAGGGCGGCGCGGGCGCCGAG
>NZ_VDFY01000229.1 GCF_006228125.1 Micromonospora orduensis
CGCCTGCACTCCGCCATCGGGCACGTCCCACCAACCGAATACGAATCGATGTTCTACGCTCAACCCCAGCCCCGCGAGGTGGTTGGAGTCAACAGCTGAGGTCTCCACAGAACCCGGGGCGGCTCAGAATCCCGTTTTCGGCCGTCGTTGACATGCCGCACCTACGATATGGGCATGTCGCCGACGAGACAGGAGCTGACACGCGCGCGGGAGACGTTTTTCCGGTCGCTGTCGTCTCGTGCGGGGCACGTGCTTCCGGGCTGGGTCGCTGGTGTGGTGTTGATCAGTGTGGAGGACGGGGGCGGTTGGGAGTTCTGGCGCGTGGCGATGCGTGACCGGAACGTTGTCGTGGGCAAGGGCAGCGAGCCGGCCGATGCCACAGTCACGTTGTCGACTGGCCTGTTCCACGACCTGATCACGGGGAATGATCAGTTGATAGCCGCGATGCTGCGTAATGAGGCGACGGTGATGGGGAAAGTTGCACTGTTGTTGGTTTTTCGGCGGTTCTTTCCCTCCGCGCCCGGGTCGGGTGATCCGAGGGACCGGGTCGATGGCTGCCGTTGGCGGGAGCGGATGGATGAGACCGTCGCCCGGAGCCGGCCGGCGGAGCGAGCATGAAACCGCTGGTCAACATTCTTGACGGCAACACGTTTTTGGTCAGCGACCGGCAGGGGGATGTTGATCCCTCGCCTGCTTTTCCCACAGGACTGTTCTCCTATGACACCCGCTTTTTGTCTACTTGGCTGTTGACCATCGACGGCGGTCGGCTTACCGCGTTGTCGGTGGATGACCTGCAGTATTTCGAGAGCCGATTTTTCCTGGTGCCGGGTGAGCCGACCCATTACGTGGACACCGACATCTCGGTGATCCGTCACCGCACGATCGGTGGCAGCTTCGATGAAGATCTTGCGGTGCTCAACGAGGGAAACAAGCCAGCGAATCTGGTCGTCAGGGTCGAAATGGGCGCGGACTTCGCGGACCTGTTCGAGGTCAAGAACCCAACGCGGAAGGCGGCGCCGGTCACGGTCGCCGTCCGTGACGGCATGCTGTGTTTCACCTATCGTCGGGGCAACTTCGAACGGCAAACAGTGGTGTCCAGCAGCGTGGCCGGCGATGTCGATGAGCACGGCATGACCTTCCGGATTCAGGTTCCCGCACACGCCGAGTGGCGCACCCGGCTGCATGTGGCGACGAATATTCTGGGCGCACAGCAGCGCGACTTCCGGGACAGCCTGCGCCTGCACCGTCCCCGCTCCGCGGCGCAGATCTCCGAGGAGCTGGCCGGATGGCTGGACAGGACGCCACGGCTAGTCAGCGACAGCGAGACGCTCACATCGACCTACCGGCGCAGCCTGACCGATCTTGCAGCGCTGCGGTACACCTCGGTCAGCACCGCCACTCACCTGGTCGCCGCTGGTCTGCCGTGGTTCATGACCCTGTTCGGCCGCGACAGCCTGTTCACCTGTCTGCAGTCTCTGCCCTTCCTGCCACATCTCACACCGCCGATCATCACCGCGCTGGCGCTGGCCCAAGGGTCTCGCTTCGATGACTTTCGCGATGAGGAGCCTGGCAAGATTCTGCACGAACTGCGCTACGGAGAATCAGCCGGCTTCGGGGAACAACCGCATTCTCCCTACTTCGGTTCCGCCGACTCAACCATGCTGTTCGTGATTCTTCTCGACGAGTACCACCGATGGACCGGCGACGACTCGCTTCCGAAACGGTTCGAGATGGAGGCCCGGGCCGCACTCGACTGGATCGACACCTACGGCGATCTGCTCGGCACCGGATATGTGTGGTACCAGACACGCAACCCCGAGACGGGATTGCAGAACCAGTGCTGGAAGGACTCGTGGGACTCGATCTCCTATGCCGACGGCCGGCTGCCCGGCTTTCCGAGAGCCACCTGCGAGTTGCAGGGCTACGCCTACGACGCGAAGAAGCGGGGCGCCCGGCTCGCTCGACTGCTGTGGGACGACCCGACCTACGCGCATCGGCTGGAGCAGGAGGCGGCCGATCTCAAGGACCGGTTCAACCGGGACTTCTGGGTCGGCGACGGCCGGTTCTACGCCTTGGCACTGGACGCCGAGGGCGGGCAGGTGGACGCCCTGTCATCCAACATCGGGCACCTGCTTTGGAGCGGCATTGTCGACCAACGGCGCGCCGCCGACGTCGTCGGCCACCTACTCGGAGCACGGCTCTTCTCCGGCTGGGGGATCCGCTCGCTCGCCACCGGAAACGGCCGCTACAACCCGCTGGGATATCACGTGGGGACGGTGTGGCCGTTCGACAACTCGATCATCGCTTGGGGCCTCTGGCGGTACGGGTTCCGGGAGGAAGCCAGCATCATCTGCCAAGCGCTGTTCGACGCCGCGCGATACTTCGACGGCCGCCTTCCAGAAGCATTCGCTGGATACGATCGGAAGCGAACAAAGTATCCCGTAGAATACCCAACGGCGTGCAGCCCACAGGCATGGTCCGCAGGGACGCCGCTGCTCCTAATCCGGGTGATGCTCGGACTGCAACCTCACGGCAACCACCTCGTCGTCGACCCCGCGCTTCCTGACAGCATCAGACGCATCGAACTACTAGACATTCCCGGCCGGTGGGGAGTCGTGGACGCCCTCGGCCGACGACGACCGGACACCAACCACAACGAACGAGACAGCGCCTCTCGCAGTTGATTGACTGACGAATCACCCAGAGTATCCGCCAAAGGATGGTGAACGGAATGAAGTCAGCCAACGAGGTATTCCTCTTTGAACTCGCGGCCATGCAGGACATTGAACGCGAAGCGCGTTCGATTCTGGGACTCCTCATCGGCGCCCGCGTCCACAACGACACACTCAAACGCATAATCGAGGACATGGCCAGCGCCAGCAACCAACACCTCGAAAGAATCGACAGCTGCCTGCGACACCTCGGCACAGCACCCCTGCAAACCCGATCCGCACCCATTCGTGGAGTTCAGGAAGACTTCCAAGACTTTCTCAGGGCCCCCCACAATGACGCAGTCCGCGACTTGTTCGCCCTCAACACCGCTCAACGCATCACCAAACTCGCCATCGCCGGCTACGAACACCTCACCGACTGGGCGACCATCATCGGAGCCGTCACCTGCACGCAGTGCCTCCTCAAGAACCTCGTCGAAAAGACAGAGACCTCACAACAACTGAGAAAGCTCAACCAAACCCTCAGCGAACAGCTGCTCGCCACCGCGGCGCCGGCAAGATCGTGAACGGGACCGTAAACTAATGGCCCTGACGGGATGGGGGCTATCAATCCCCTGAAAACGTGGAGTCTCGGCTATGCGGCTAAAGCCCCAGAGCTCGCGCCGCTGATCGCGCGCCGTCGGCGGCCGTCGCAGGCGGAGTGCTGGCGACGCCGGTTGTAAAAGTCGGTGATCCAGGGTGGCGATCTTGAGGCGTGCGCGACTCTTATCAAATTAGCCTCAGCCCTTCGTTGACGGCTGTCCCAGGGCTGAGCTGGAAACGCAGAAGTGCCTTCTGATCTGGGAAAATAGGGCTTGTCGAGAGTCCTGCTCATCCCGTTACGGAAGGCACCTGCAGAGTGAAGGTACCCCAACACGTCCAAAGATCGTGGTCACCGGTGGCGGGCGGGGCGTGGTCAACCACGCCGGTGCCCGACTGCTGGCCGATCTCGCGGACGCAACCGATCTGACCAGCGCGTTCAGCCAGGCCCTCGCCGACTGGCTCGGGGTTCGGCCAGGAGATCGTCGACGCTGGTGGCGCGGGCGAAGCGGCGCACCGTGCCTCGCGCAAGGCCGAGTCGCCGCGTGATTTCCCGGAGGCTGTGCCCCTCGGCGAGCAGAGCCTGGACCTGCTGGCAGCGGCGCCGGGTTCGGGGCACCAGCAGCCCCTGCTCTGCCCGGTCAGCGAGGGCATCGGCCGAGAGTTGGTGCAGGTCCGCCGTTGACCGCCGGCGTCGGCTGCGCTTGCGGGGAGGTGTTCAGGCAGCGGTAGTGGCGGGCGACGGTCTTCTCGACGTGCTCGGCGAGGTTGTGCCACAGATGCCACCGATTGGCGACCTGAACAGCCTGTGGCGCACCCACACGGGCGCCCTCGGCATAGGCGTTAGCGCGATCCCGGCAGATGACCTGCACGCCGGGATGCCGCCTGAGCCAAGCGGCGAGGGTGCCGGCTTCGCGGTCGGGCAGAACGTCGACCGGCCAGCGGGCCTCGACGTCGACCAGCACAGTCGCATACCGGTGCCCTCGGCGGAGCGCGAAATCATCCACGCCCAGGGCGGTGAGCGTTTTCGGGACTGCACCCGGTTCGGTTGACTCCTGACCTGTGAGGATCTGTTCCTCGCTGGAAGGATGTCTGTCATGCCGAAAGCGTTCCCCCTGGAGTTCCGCCGCGACGTCGTCGCGGTCGCCCGTAAGGG
>NZ_VDFY01000076.1 GCF_006228125.1 Micromonospora orduensis
ATCTCGGCCAGGCGGACCGTCCCTCGATCCACGGGTACCCCCGCCGCACCGGCTGCTACGCGCCCGCCTGGCCGAGATCGGTAACCGTGTCGGCCCGCCCCAGCACCCCGGTCTGCTCGCCGCCCCGACCACGGCGAACGGCGCCATCGACCCGGAGGTGCTGTACGACCGCCTCACTCGGCTCGGCGAGCACGGCGTGTGGGAGGTGGACCTGACGCAGGCCCTGCTGCGGCTGCCCGCGCGGGTCGACGAGCCCCTCGCGGCCAGGGCGGCGGCGCTCGGCACGCCCGCCGGTAACCGGCTCGCCGGATGGCTGCGCGCCGGGGGTCTGCCGACCCCGGACCAGCGGGTGGTCACGCTGCCCCGCCGGGAGCGCCGGCAGGGCTACGACTGGGCGTACGACGAGCTGCCCCGGCAGCGGACGCACGTGCGGGTCAGCCCGCCGGAGGGCGTCGACGACCCGTTCGGCCTGCTCACCGTGCCTGCCGGATCAGTCGACAGCTACGTCGGCGGCGCGGCCCTGCTCTGGCCGGCCGTGCTGCCCGGCTACCGGGGACTGGTCGCGGCGTATGCGCTGCCTGACATCGCCAGCAGCGCCGACCAGGACCTGTCCGGCGGCGCCGCGATCCTGCCGCTGCTCGCCGAGTGCGGCGGCGACGGCGGTCCCGCCGTCGACCTCGCCCTCGCGTACGGCCTGGGTGCCCGGCACGAGTCAGACCGGGTCGCCGCCGTTGACGCCCTGCTGATGCTGGCCGCCGCCGGCGACCTGGACGCTCCCACGGTCGGGGCCCACCTCGGCACCCTCGCCGCCGTCGGTGACCTCACGCTGACCCGCACCCTGCAGCCGCTACGCGACGCGGCCGCCGCCGGTGCCCCGCTCAGCATCTGGCGCCTGCTCGCCGCCGCGTTGCCCGCACTGCTCGCGGCGCCGAAGGCCCCGCGCGGCACCCCGGACCTGGTGACCCTGGCGGCGGAGACGGCGGGCGCCACCGGCGTCCGGATCGACGTGCCCGGGCTGGCCGAGGTCGCGGCGCGCGGCGGGTCGAGCCGGCTGGTCACCGAGGCGCGGCGCCTGAACAGACTGTGGGGATGACCCCGTGAAGTTGCGGATGAGCGGGATGTCCGCTCGGCCCGGACGGGATGCGAGGCTGAACGCGTGGCTTCCGGATCGACGTACACGTGGACAACCCCGGCGGCTTGGTACGCACCTTGGACGCGTCGGTGTACCTGAAGACCGGCGAAAGCGCGGTGGAACGTTACGGAACCGGGCTCACCCTGCGCAGGTCGACGACGTCCTCGCCCAGGTGGAGATGGTCGCCGGGTGTCTCCACTCGTACGCCCCGGACGCCCGCCAGTCCCTGAGCCGGCGCGACGCTCGCCCGCCGGTGACGCCCGTATGAGCTTGGTGTCGGCGTTCGCACCGATCTGGATCCTTACCGCGGTCGGCTACGCGGCCTGTCGTTGGGGCCTGCTGGGCGAGGCGGTGGCGTCGGTGCTCGGCCGATTCGTGTTCCATCTTGCGATGCCGTCCGCCCTGTTCCTAGCCCTGTCCCGAATGCCGCTTTCCGGGTTCGCCGGCCGCTCGCTGCTCGCCTTTGGGGCGAGCACGGCCGCGGTCGTCGGGTTCGGGTGGGTCGGCGCGAGCTGGCTGTTCGGTCGCGAGCCCGGGGAACGGCCGATCTGGGGCATGGCGGCCGGGTACGTAAATTCGGCGAACCTCGGCATCCCGATCGCAACGCAGGTTCTCGGCGACGTGTCGTTCCTGGCGGAGGTGGTGCTGCTACAGGTGCTGGTGGTGACGCCCGTGATCCTGGTCGCCCTGGACCGGCACAGCGACCCGGCCGAGCGGGTACGGGTCCGCCGTATCGCCTCCCTGCCGGTACGCAACCCTGTGATCCTGGCGTCGCTGCTCGGTGTCGCGTGCTCGGCTACCGGCCTGCGTCTGCCGTCGACGGCCGACGCGTCGCTCACCCTGCTGTCGGGCGCTGCGGTTCCCGCCGCCCTGGTCGCGCTCGGCGCGTCGCTGCACCGCACGGCGCCGTCGCGGGCCGAGCCGGCCGCGCTGGCCGAACTGGCCGTGATCACCGCGCTGAAGCTCGTCGCACAGCCGGTCATCGCGTACGCGGCCGGGCTGGCCTTGCACCTGTCCGCGCCGCAGTTGCTCGCCGTGGTGGTGTGCGCGGGCCTGCCGACAGCGCAGAACACGTTCATCTACGGCCAGGAGTACGGCGTCGGCGAGGCGGTGGCCAACCGGGCGGTGGTGGTGACCACGACGCTGTCGCTGGCCACCCTGGCCGCGGCGGTGACGCTGCTCGGGTAGGTCCGTCAGCTGACTCGTCCAGCAATCATGGCGAGTCACGCCGACCATGGCGCTGGCGGCCAGGTCTGCGTCCACGATCATCGCCTGATGATGCGGCGGGCGAACTCAATGCCGTACTGGCCGTGAGAGAGCAGGGTCTTAACGCTGCGAGCGGAGCTCTGACGCGTCAGAGGGCGGCGATCGAGGTTGGAGCCCGTTCTTGCCGAGCCAGCGCACGTATCACGGTCAGAGAGCCGTGTCGCCAGGCTGCGAGGCTGCTCAGCAGCTTGATCGCCGCTGCGGCCGCTGTCTCCGGCATTGCTGGCGTTGGCAAGCCGAGACTGACTGCCAGGTCGTCGATGTGCACGACCAGTTCCACAACCCGGGTCAGTAGGAAGTCATCGACCTGCAGACCCCAGTCGCCGAGGTCCACGATGCGGTCTGCTGGTTGTGCCGGCACCGTGGTACGTAGCTCGCTCAACGCAGCATCGACAAGGTCCGCCAGGTTGGTGGCGGTGGTCGACGCGGCTGCCTGCTCGCTGCGGCGTCGGATGCCGATGTTGTCAGCGCTGTCAGCGCCTGAAGTCACCCAGGCGTTGCCGGTGAAATGCTCCAGCACCGAGATAGCTGACGCTCCTGGCGCTGCGGCGAGGACGGTCACGGTGTGGGTGACCTGGTTGGCTAGATGACGGGCGAGGCCGCCGGTGGAGAAGTCGGGCAACGCGCTGGGCGTGGACCATCGCTCGATCAGCATCGGTTCACGCACGAGGGCTGCGGCGGTTTCAGCGACGTCTAGGAATGCGGGCCGGATCATCGATTGCACGTTATGCGGGTGCGGCGTCTGTTGTCAGTCCCGTGCCTGTGTCTGTGAGGAGCCGGCCCGCGTTGACCAGTCCTACCGGAGCCTCCACCGTCACCGCGCCCGCTCAGCGGCAGATCCGGGCGCCTGATCTTGGCGAGACATATGGCAGGCAGGACGGCACCGCCGATGGCTCGGCTGGGCCGCGTTGCGCTCTGGGGTCATCAGCCGATCAGATGACCACAGGCGATGATCGGCTATTTCCATGTGCGACGGACACCCTGCGACGCTTAGGGAGGAGGCATGACCAACGAGCGGACCGTTCCCCTGCTGCCGTGCGCATCCATTGACGACATCGAAACCTTCTACGGAGTTCTCGGTTTCCGCACCACGTACAAGCAACGCAAGCCCAACGCGTGTGTGGGGGTGCAGCGGGAAGACCTGCATCTGCAGTTCTTCGAGATCACCGGATTTGACCCGGAGCAGTCCTATGGCTCCTGTCTCGTGCTCACCGCGGACATCGAGGGACTACATCGGGCATTCGCAGCGGGCATGCGCGCCGCGTACGGCAAGGTACTAGTGTCCGGAACGCCGCGGATGACCCGGCCCAGGGCGCGGAAGAACGCCGACGGGTTGGGCGGATTCAGCGTCATCGACCCGGGCGGCAACTGGATCCGCGTCTTTCGAGACGCCGCCACCGCGCCCATCCCGGCCGCCACGCATGCCGGGCGGCTGGCCAAGGCCCTAGCGAATGCTGTCGTGCAGGCCGATTCCAGGGGCAGCGTCGGACAGGCCGTTCGGATCCTCGACAGCGCGTTGGCCCGCCCGCAAGCCGACGACGACCCGGTCGAGCAGGTAGAGGTCCTGGTCTACCGCGCCGAACTCGCGATGGTGCTGCACGATCCAAGACTGCGGCCGAGATGCTGGCCCGCGCCCAGTCCGTCACGCTCACGGACGACGAATCCGAAAGGGCCGCACCCGCGTTCGACAACGCCGCCGAACTCACAGCAGCACTGCGGTGGGCTTCTCCGAGACCGCCCGCACATGGCCAAGACCTGTGACCGCGATCCGCCCCACGCTCGGCTTCTCGACCTCCTGCGACCCGTCGGAGGCGCAGCCAGATCTCCGTTGTAGGGTCTGCTGCACCGATAGGTGACATCTGAGTTGGCTTGCCCTGGTGGCGGGCTGGAAGGATGTTGCTGTGCCCAAGCCCTACCCCCGTGAGTTCCGCGATGACGTTGTGCGGGTGGCCCGTGATCGT
>NZ_VDFY01000205.1 GCF_006228125.1 Micromonospora orduensis
GGTCCATCTGTAACGACCGCGTCCTGGCCGGCATTCCATCCCGGGCGGGCCCGGGGGTGGTGGGCCGTGGTCCTGCGATCGTCAGGGTATGTAACGACCCCCGGCCGGCCCCGATTCCACGCCACGAGTGCAGCCGGTCACAGGCCAGAGGACCCCAATACCGGACATCCGGTGCCGTAACACCAAGCGTGCCCGGCGCCAGACCGGCTGTTGCGAGGTTGATCGACTCCGTATCCCCGACATCGGGGCATCCCGACACCGCGACACCGCGTCGATCACCCCCGGCCAGGCCGTCGGGGGCGAGGTAGACGGTGAGCGCCATACCTCACAGGCATATTTATGACTCAGAGGTATATCGCCAACGACAACAACGACCGCCACACCGGGTGTGGCCGCGCAGGGGCCAGGGCCGAATGACGGTCGCCCGCCAGATGAGCGAGCTCGTAGGACGACCGGGCGCAGGGATCGATACGGACATCCGGGACAGCGCGGGCATCGCACGGACACTCGGGACGGGACATCCGGCCGGGAGAGGGCCCGCGAGCACGACGCACGGCCACCCGGCACGAGCCCGGCCCAACCGAACCCGACACACCCGAACCCCCGGCACAAACCCCGAACCCGATACACAAGGACGAAGCCGCACCGACAGGCTGCCCCCCGGACCGCCCGCGCCGATCCGGAGCACTGGCCCAGGCCCTAGGGTGGTCAGCGTGGCAACCCTTCTGCTTCTGCGACACGGCCGGACCACCGCGAACGCGGACGGTGGGCTGGCCGGCCGGCAGCCCGTCGAGTTGGACGAGACCGGCCGGGCCCAGGCGACCGCGGTGGGCGAGCGGTTGCGGCAGGTGCCGCTCGCGGCGGTGGTGACGAGTCCGCTGATCCGCTGCCGGCAGACCCTGGAGCTGGCGCTTCCGCAGGCCACTCCGGTGGTCGAGGAGGGGCTGATCGAGTGCGACTACGGCAGCTGGGAGGGGCAGCCGCTGAAGAAGCTCGCCAAGGAGCCGCTCTGGCCGGTGGTCCAGCAGCACCCGAGCGCCGCGGTCTTCCCGGGCGGGGAGGCGATGGCCGCGATGGCGGCGCGCGCGGTGGCGGCGGTGCGTTCGTGGGACGCCCGGGTGAGTGCCGAGCACGGGCCTGAAGCGGTCTGGCTGGCGTGCAGCCACGGTGATGTGATCAAGGCCATCGTGGCGGACGCGCTCGGCGTACACCTGGATCTTTTTCAGCGGATCGTGGCCGACCCGGCCTCGGTGACGGCGATCCGGTTCACGCCGCTGCGGCCGTTCCTGGTTCGGCTCAACGACACCGGCGGTGATCTCGCCGCCCTCGTGCCGCCGCCGCGTAAGCGGCGCCGGCGGGCGACCCGCGCGGGTGACTCGGACGCGGCCGTCGGTGGCGGGGCTGGTTCGTCACGATGACCGCCGTGACGCCCCCGCCCGCTGACCGCGCCGGCGCCCGCCGGCTGACGATGGCGTCGGCGGGCGGCCGAGGGGCCGCCACGCCCGGGTGCGGGCGCTGGTACGCCGGGCGCGCCGCCCCCGCGGCGATTCGGGTCGGTGGGGTGCGCGGCGCCCTGGCGGGCCGGATAGGGTCGTGGGTATGACCCACCAGGTGCACGCCTTCGAACCGCCGGAGCGGTTCGTCGCCGGGACCGTCGGGCCGCCGGGGGAGCGCACGTTCTTCCTCCAGGCCCGCGGCGGCGGCAGGCTGGTCAGCGTCGCGCTGGAGAAGGTCCAGGTTTCCCTGCTCGCCGAGAAGCTGGAGGAGCTGCTCACCGAGGCGCAGCGTCGCTTCGGGGTGGACCTGCCCGAGCTGGCGCCGGTGATCGGCGACAACGAGCCGCTGGACACTCCGGTCGACGAGGAGTTCCGGGTCGGGACCCTCGGGCTGGCCTTCGACGTCGACACCGCGACAGTGGTGATCGAGGCGATCGCGGCGGGCGAGGTCGAGCCCGAGGTCGAGCTGGGCGACGAGGACGACGACGAGGACGACGAGGACGACGACGAGCCGGACGAGGACCTGGACCGGCTCCGGGTCCGACTCACCCCGCAGGCGACCCGCCAGTTCATCGAGCGGGCGCGACGCGTGGTGAACGCGGGCCGGCCGCCGTGCCCGCTGTGCGGCCAGCCGTTGGATCCCGCCGGGCACCTCTGCCCGCGGCACAACGGTTACCACCGGTGACCTCGTCCGGCCTCCAGCCTCGCCAGGACGGCGACGCCGCGCTGCGGCTGCTGCGTGACGGCGTGCTCGACCTGGAGGGTCGGCTGGTCGACGCGTCGAACACGACGTTGCGCGGCATCCTGACGCTCGACGGCGCCACGGCCCGCTGCGTCTACAAGCCGGTGCGCGGGGAGCGGCCGCTGTGGGACTTTCCCGACGGCACCCTCGCCGGCCGGGAGGTGTCGGCGTACCTGCTCTCCCGGGCCACCGGCTGGGATCTGGTGCCGCCCACCGTGCTGCGCGACGGCCCGTTCGGCCCCGGCTCCTGCCAGCTGTGGATCGACGAGCCGCAGGACGCGGAGCCGCTTGTGGGTTTCCTGCCCGCCGGGGAGCTGCCGCCGCGCTGGTTCCCGATCGCCGCGGCGCGGGACGACGACGGCGCCTCGTACGCTCTCGCCCACGCCGACGACCCTCGGCTGGCCCGACTCGCGATCCTCGACGCGGTGATCAACAACGCGGACCGCAAGGGCGGCCACGTGCTGGTCGGCGACGACGACCGGATCTACGGCGTGGACCACGGGGTGTGCTTCCACGTGGAGGACAAGCTGCGCACGGTGCTCTGGGGCTGGGCCGGCAAGCAGTTGCCGCCGGACGCCGTGGAGATGCTCGACGGGCTCGCCGGGCAGCTGTCCGGGGCGCTCGGCGCGGAGCTGGCCGACCACCTGACGATCAGCGAGGTCACCGAGCTGGCCGCCCGCGTCGACAACCTGCGCGACACCTGTCGCTTCCCGCAGCCGCCGGAGGACTGGCCGGCGATCCCCTGGCCCCCCATGTGACCCCGCTGTCATCTTGATCACCCGTGCGGCGACCCGGGGTCGTCGTGGGGCTGGCTAGGCTGAGGCCATGGAGTCTTGGGCGGGACATGAGGTGCCACGGCTGCCGGGCAGGGGCGAGCCGTTGGCGTTGTACGACTCGGCGCGGCAGGCGGTCCAGCCGAGTGTGCCGACCGACGCGGGCAGCATGTACGTCTGCGGCATCACCCCGTACGACGCCACCCACCTCGGCCACGCCGCCACCATGATCACGTTCGACCTGGTGCAGCGGATGTGGCGCGACGCCGGCCGCCCGGTGCGCTACGTGCAGAACGTCACCGACATCGACGACCCGCTGCTGGAGCGGGCCGCCCGCGACGGCGAGGACTGGGTCGTCCTGGCGATGCGCGAGACGGCGCTGTTCCGGGAGGACATGGAGGCGCTGCGGATCATCCCGCCGGCGCACTACGTGGGCGCGGTCGAGTCGATCCCGGACATCGCCGACAAGGTCGAGATGCTGCTCAAGGACGGCGCCGCGTACCGCCTCGACGACGGCACCGGCGACGTCTACTTCGACATCTCCGCCACCGGCCGGTACGGCTACGAGTCCAACCTGACCCGTGAGCAGATGCTGGAGATCTTCCCAGAGCGCGGCGGCGACCCGGACCGGGCCGGCAAGCGCGACCCCCTGGACCCGCTGCTGTGGCGTGGCGCCCGCGAGGGCGAGCCGTCCTGGCCGGGCGGGGAGTTGGGCGAGGGCCGCCCCGGCTGGCACATCGAGTGCGCGGTGATCGCCCTGAATCTGCTCGGCGACCGGATCGACGTGCAGGGCGGCGGCAACGACCTGCTGTTCCCGCACCACGAGGCGTCCGCGGCGCACGCCGAGCGGTTGACCGGGCAGGCGCCGTTCGCCGAGCACTACGTGCACGCCGGGATGATCGGCCTGGACGGCGAGAAGATGTCCAAGTCCCGCGGCAACCTGGTCTTCGTGTCCCGGCTGCGCGCCGACAAGGTCGACCCGATGGCGATCCGGCTGGCGCTCATCTCCGGCCACTACCGCAGCGACCGCACCTGGACCGACGATCTGCTCAGCGCCGCGCACGAGCGCCTGGACCGCTGGCGGCGGGCCGCCGCCGCGCCCGCCGGGCCGTCCGGGGCTGAGCTGCTGGCCGAGGTACGCGAGCGCCTGGCCGACGACCTCGACACCCCCGGCGCCCTGGCCGCGGCCGACCGCTGGGCCGAGGCGACCCTGGCGGGAGCAACGGACGACCCCGAAGCGCCCGCCCTCTTCACCAGGACGGTGGACGCCCTCCTCGGCATCCGCCTCTAGCCCCTCGCCGCCCCGCGTGGCCCGCCGCCC
>NZ_VDFY01000045.1 GCF_006228125.1 Micromonospora orduensis
TCGAACTCCAAATACCAGGCCCGCGGACCGAACATCGACCGCCGCACCTACAAAGCCACCACCAACATCGACGTCATCACCAACGAACCTTGACAGGCCAGCCACCGACCTAACTGAACGGCGTTGGTGCTAGTCCTTCACGGCAGCGCGCTGGTAGATCGGCTCGTAGTCGCGGGCCATCCGCTGCGTGGAGAGGTTCTCCGCCACGTGGGCGACGCAGGCCGCCGGGTCGAGGGTGGTCGCCTCGTGCAGCGCCGCCGGCAGTTCCTCGTCTGCCTCGCAGACCAGGCCGGTCAGGCCGGGTCGGACGAGTTCCGGGACGGCGCCGCGGTTGAGCGCGACCACTGGGGTGCCGGTCGCCATGGCCTCCACCATGACCATGCCGAAGGGCTCCTCCCACTGGATGGGCATGATCAGGCAGCGGGCGTCGATCAGCAGCTGCAGCACGGCCTCCCGGTCGGCGTTGAACACCACCGTGATGTCGTCGTCGAGCAGTGGCCGGATGACTTCGTCGTAGTAGCGGCGTTCGATCGGCTCATTGCACTTGCCAACCAGCATCAGCGGCAGGCCGGCGGCCCGGCACGCCTGGATGGCAACGTCCGGTCCCTTGTCCCCCAGCGCCCGGACGGGTTCGTCCCTCTTCCTCGGGCCCACCGGCGTCGGTAAGACCGAGTTGGCCCGGGCACTCGCCGCAGCGGTGCGCTGACGCTGCTCAACGCCACCGGTCAGGTCCGCCGCGTCCTGGACCTCACGGGCGTCCTGCCGCTGCTCGGCCCCGATGACGCTGCCCCGGGGCCGCTGCCGGGCGACGCGTGACCGGGCACGACGCTCAACGCCAGCGGCGAGTCTGTACGCGTCAGCGGCAGGAGTCGCTGGCGGCGAGCCTCGGCTGGCAGGTGCGGGCCGAACGGGTGGGCGGCTCGGCGTGATCGGGGATGGCGCGCTCCTCGCGGGCAGGCCAGGGCGGTGCGGTGGAACTGAACGAGATCCGTCGGTGACACCCGCTGCGCGCAGGCGGCTGGACGATGCCGTCTCCGGAGAGTTTTCACCTGGTCAGAGCGGGGTAGCGATGGTCGCTGTCAGGACGGGAGCCTCGGGAGACAGGATCACGGCCGTGAGCGAGTTGACCACGCACCTCGACCTTCCTGTCGGTGTCGACGCTCTCGCCGCCGCCCGCCAGGTCACCAAGGCCGCCCTGACCGCATGGGGGCTCGGTGACCCGCAGTGGGTGGACGACGCCGTGATGATCGCCGACGAGCTGGTGGCCAACGCGGTGCGCCACGGCGGCGGCTGCCTGCGCCTGCAGATCCGCGCTACAGACGGCAGGGTGACGATCGCGGCCGTCGACGGCTCCGCCGTCGTTCCCCGCCGCCGTGAGCCAGACGGCGACGGTGGCCGCGGTCTAGCGATCATTGAAGCGCTGTGCGACGAGTGGGGCGTCACTGACCTCGACGATGGTCACAAGTGCGTGTGGGTCCGACTGGCGCCACCGCCGTCGTGACCCGCGACGAGCTGCTCGATCGAGTTCCGGGGCCTGCGGAAACGGTCATCAGTGACGAGTGGTGCTGGTAGCGTCAGCGGCGCCGGGAGCGGCGGGCGCAGCCAGGCGGCTGGCTTCCTCATAAAGCGCCCGCCGCTCCCACCTGATCCACCGCAGGGACCGCCCGCGGCAGTGCGCACCGCGCGGTTCCGAGGCTGGTTCGCCTCGACGAACTCCCCCTCCGAGACCAGAGGGCGAGGGCAGGTGGTGAGCGTTTACGGCCGCCGCTGCCGTGAGGCCGTCGGAGGTCGATGGCTGCAGCGGATCCTCCCGGCCAACAGGGTCGCATGGCTGGCGACGGATGTCCCATTCGCTAGCGTTTAGCTGGCCTGGGGACCGGCAGTGGGTACCAGGTGGGGCAGACGAACGGCGAGAGCGAGGCGCTGGGGCTGCCGGACACCTTGACCTCGAGTTCGCGGGTGACGGTGAAGTTAGCGGGGCGGCTCGGCCTGAGCGCTCCTGTGGCGCCGGTGGTGAGTCTTGATCCTCTGTGGCTCGGCTGGGCCGTCTGCCCTTGTGTCCGTGCGTGTTGACCACAGCCTGCTGTGCGGGTTGTGGCGACGCCTGCCGCCCTGGTGCCTGCCCCTGCGCGGGGTCTGGCCTGTTCATTGGCTCGACCATAGTGACGTTTGTCGTCCCCCGCACCTGCGAGGCGTCCGCCCAGCCGGGCGTCAACGGCAGGTCGCGCCTGCCCGGACACCGACCGGGAGCCGGGCTGGCGCGGCCCGGGACGGACCTGAGCCACCTGAAGTCGAGCCGAGACCGGACGCTCGGCGGCGGTGCTGTCGGCCGTCACCACCGCCCGTCCGCGCGCAGCACGCGCTCGCCGGAGACGTAGAGGTCGTCCGGGGCGAGCAGGAGCAGCCGGACCACCTCGGCGGCGACCTGCTCCGGCAGCGCGGAGACCTCGTCCAGAAACTCGTCGCCGACCCGTTCCTGCAGCCGGGTCGGCATCGGCCCGGGATGCACCAGCATCACCTTGATCTGGTTGCTGTGCTGCACCTCGGCCAGCGACTCGACCAGGCTGCTGCCGTAGCTCTTGGTGGCCCGGTAGACCGGGATGCCGGGCCTGGGCTTCGCCACCGCCATCGCGCCGATGTACACGACGTTCCCCCGGCCCTGCCGCCGCATCTGGTGCAGCGCCTCCTTGATCACAAAGGTGGTGCCGAGCACGTTCACATCCACGGCCCGCCGGATGCGCTCCGGGGACAGGTCCGCCAGGTCGCCGCCCGCCCACATCGAGGCGCAGGCCGCCACCCCGTCGATCTCGCCGTACCGGTCGGCCACCTCGGCGAACGCCTGCCGAACCTGCTCGTAGGAGGAGACATCGCAGACGGCGCCCGCGCAGCCCAGGTCATCGGTCACCGCGGCAACCTCGTCCGGCGCGTCGCCGACGACGGCGACCCGGTGCCCGCCGACGAGCAGGCGAGCCACCGCCAGCCCGAGTCCGCTGGTCCCACCGACCACCACGAAGGTTCTGGCACCCATGTCCCTCCAGCCGTCGTAACCACGAGCCGTCATGCAACGGCTCGTGGCTTCCCGCTTTTGCCAGGTCCACACCCGGCCCACCGTCCCCCGGAGGCCGAATCGTTCGTGGACGGACGGCGAGGGCTGGTGACCGGCCCGTCAGCGACACTGCCGGCAAGACCGACCGGATAGCCAGGTGGCTGCCTGAACGCGCCAACGCCGCGGCCCGGGACGCCCGCCACGCGCGGGCCGCCGCCGAGGGCCGAACCGGCCTGGAAGCCGAGACCATCACGTTCGGCGAACTGCTGGAGGAGCACAACGAGGCTCTGTGGCAGGTTCATTGCGACGCGTGCAACCCGCACCGCACGAGCGGATGCGAAGGGTGCTACTGGTTCGCCGTCGAACGCTGCTCGACATGGGCTCAGCTTGTGAACTGGACGGCACATCTCCTCAGGAAAGACTGGGTCGCTGCGACCAACTGGCTCGACTTCATAGAGGCCGCGGCTGATGGTAGAACCATGACGGGCCTGGTCTGCCACCCAGCCGACAGGTACCGAGACGCGTAATCAGTGACCTGGAAGGGGCGACCGTTCGTCCGCCCCTCCCCAGGTCTGGCGACTTCGTCATGGGCTGCTGTCCGACGAGAGCTTCGTGCTAGCTGTTCATGTGGGCAATGCCCAGGTGCCGCTGATGACGACGGCGTCAGCGGCCAAATCGGGCCGTTCCCATGTTCGACGGGACCCGCCGGGGGCACCAGAGCTGATCGGCAAGACAGAGGCCCTTGACCGGGAGCATCGGTCAGGGGCCTTCTTCGTGCGCGCGGTCCACTTCTCCGGATCTGTTAACAACCCTTGCTAATAGCCGTCACGAACGTCAATATGTGGAGGTCGCGGGTCGTCGAAGCCTGGGGAGTGAGCCATGAGAAGCCGTCGGATTTTCGCAGTGGTAGCCGGGGCGGCGATGACCGTCGCGGCCGCCGTCGCCTTCGTCCCCAGCAGCATGGCTGCCGTGTCCTCGGCGGACGCCGTCCCGATGGTCGCCTGCACGGCGCCGGGCTGGGCCGAGGGCAACACCTACCAGGCGGGCACCCAGGTCACCTACGGCGGCCGGCTCTACCAGGCCCTGGTCACCCACACCGCCCACCCCGGCGCAGGCTGGAACCCGGCCTCGACCCCGTCGCTGTGGCGGGACC
>NZ_VDFY01000044.1 GCF_006228125.1 Micromonospora orduensis
GGCACGGGCCGTGGGCCGGGGGCGGGGCTAACGTGAGGGGCGTGGCGCTCTCTCTGGCGATCTCGCCCTGCCCCAATGACACGTTCGTCTTCCACGCGCTGGTGCACGGCCGGGTGCCGGGTGCGCCGCCGGTCGAGGTCACGTACGCGGACGTGGACGTCACCAACACGGCCGCCGAACGGGGCGCGTTCGACCTGGTGAAGGTGAGCTTCGCGGCACTGCCGTGGCTGCTCGACGACTACCACCTGCTGCCCTGCGGCGGGGCGCTCGGGCGCGGCTGCGGACCGCTGGTGCTCACCAAGGGCGACCGCACCGACCTGACCGGCGCCACGGTGGCGGTGCCGGGCGACCGGACCACCGCGTACCTGCTGTTCCGGCTCTGGTCGGCCGGCCAACCGCCGGCGCGGATCGAGGTGGTCCCGTTCCACGAGATCATGCCGGGCGTCGCGGCCGGCCGCTACGACGCCGGACTGGTCATCCACGAGGCCCGGTTCACCTACCATCGGCACGGCCTGACCGCGCTTGTCGACCTCGGCGAATGGTGGGAGGCCGACACCGGCCTCCCCATCCCCCTCGGCGCGATCCTGGCCCGGCGCGGCGCGGTCGACCCGGAAGCCGCCGCCGGCTGGGTCCGCGAGTCGGTCCGGCAGGCCTGGGCTGACCCGGCGGCCAGCCGGGAGTACGTCCTCGCGCACGCCCAGGAGATGGAACTCGACGTGGTGGACCGGCACATCGGCCTCTACGTCAACGAGTTCACCGCGGACCTGGGCGAGGCCGGCTTCGCCGCGGTGACGGCGCTCCTCGACCGCGCCGCCACCGCCGGGCTGGTGCCTCAGACCTCCAGCTCGCGCGCGACCGCGTGGACCAGCTGAGCGATCTTCTGCGCGGTCTTCTTGTCCGGATACCGGCCACGACGCAGGTCCGGCTGGACCTTCGCCTCCAGCACCTTGATCATGTCCTCGACGAGGCCGTGCAGCTCCTCCGCCGGCCGGCGACGCAACTCCGCCATCGACGGCGGCGCGTCCAGCAGCTTGACGCCCATGGCCTGCGCGCCCCGGCGGCTGTCCACCACGCTGAAGTCGACCCGCTGACCACCCTTGAGGTCGGTGACGCCCGCCGGCAACGCACCCTTGGGTAGGAACACGTCACCGCCCTCGTCACTGGTGACGAAGCCGTATCCCTTGGCCGTGTCGTACCACTTCACTCGACCCGTAGGCACCTGAAAACCCCTGCTTCACTTGAGCCGCTACTGCTCCAAGGCTAGCTGGATCATGCCGTCGAGCGCCCCTGGGAATCCGTTGAGATCGTCCAGAACCACTTTCGCGCCCGCCGCGCGCAACTCGTCGGGCGAGCACGGGCCGGTCGCCACGGCGATTCCGGGCACCCCGGCGACCCCCGCCGCCACCATGTCCGCCACATGGTCACCGACGTAGTGGGTCGCGTCGTGCTCCCGCAGGGCGGTCGCCTTCTGCTCGGCGAACAGGTCACCGGCCAGCTCGTCGACAGTGAACCCGAGGTGCTCCAGGTGCAGTCGGGCCAGCCGGCCCATCTTCGCGGTGACGACAAGCACCCGACCGCCCCGTGCACGGATCGCGTCGATGGCCTCCCGCGCGCCCGGCATCGGGACCGTCGGGGTGATCGCGTACGCCGGGTACAACTCGCGGTACGCGTGCACCGCCGACTCGACCTGCTCCGGCGGGAACCAGTGCGCGATCTCGGTACGCAGCGGCGGGCCGAGCCGGGACACGGCCAGGTCGGCGTCCACCGGCACACCCGTCCTCGCGGTCAACGCCCGGAACGTCGCGGCGATGCCGGGACGGGAATCCACCAGGGTCATGTCGAGATCGAATCCGACGGTCAGCGCAGACATGTCGAGAAACGTACCCGCAGACTCCCGACCGGGCGGACGTCCGAGGGGCGCGACGGCCGGGTGCCGGGCTAGCGTGGAAAGACGATGAGCACCTCACTCGCCGACCACCTGCGGTCGCTACCCGACGAGTCACTGGCCGCACTCCTGCAACTGCGGCCCGACCTCGTCGTGCCCGTACCGGCCGACATCTCCGCGCTGGCCATCCGGGCCCAGTCCCGGGTCTCGGTGGCCCGCGCGCTGGACGGGCTGGACCAGTTCACCCTCCAGATCCTCGACGCCGCCCGCCTCACCCGGAACCCGGACGACGGCACCACGGCCACCGACGCGGTGCTCGCCATGGCGACCGCCGGGCCGCACCCGCCGGCACCGACGGCCGTCCGGGCCGCCGTGGGCCGGCTACGAGCGCTCTTCCTGCTGTACGGCCCGGAGCACGCGATGCACGTGGCGGGCGCCGTCGACGAGGTGGCCCCGTACCCCGCCGGACTCGGCCGGCCCGCCGCTGACCTGGACCCGCGCACGGCCGCGATCTGCGCGGACCCGGCGAAACTGCGCAGGACGCTGCTCGCCGCGCCCCCGTCCGCCCGGGCGATCCTGGACCGGCTGGCGGCCGGTCCCCCGGTGGGCAGCGTGCCCCCGGGCGCGTTGCAGGCGCCACCCGTCGGCGCGGAGGACCCGGTCCTCTCCGACCCGACAAACGGCGGCGCCCCGGCCGGCTCCCCGGTGCGCTGGCTGGTCGACAACCGGTTGCTCGTGCCCATCTCGGCCGGCTCGTCGACGGCGAGCGGCACCGTCGAACTGCCCCGTGAGGTCGGCCTGCTGCTGCGCCGCGACAGCGGCCCGCTCGGTCCGCTGCGTACCAGTCCACCGCCGGTGGCCGCCGCACCGCGCGAGGCGAAGGCCGTCGACTCGGCCGGCGCCGGGCAGACCATGGAGGTGGTCCGACACACCGAGGGGCTGCTGGAGCAGCTCGCCGCCGAACCCGCGCCGGTGCTGCGCTCCGGCGGCATCGGGGTACGCGACCTGCGACGGTTGGCGCGTACCGCCAGCCTGGACGAGCCGACGACCGCGCTGCTGCTGGAGGTCGCGTACGCGGCGGGGCTCGCCGGTGAGCTGGAGATGCCCGGCGCTGCCGCCACCCGGTACGGGGTGGATCAGCAGGTGATGCCCACCGGCGGGTACGAGGTGTGGCGGGCCGCGTCGCTGGCGCAGCGCTGGGAACAGCTGGCCCGTGCCTGGCTGACGATGACCCGGCAGGTGGGACTGGTCGGTCGTCGCGACGACCGGGACCGGCCGATCACCGCGCTCTCCGCCGAGGCCGAACGGGCCGGCGCGCCGGCCACCCGACGGGCCGTCCTCGGCGTGCTCGCCGACCTGGAGCCGGCGACCGCGCCCACCCCGGAGGAGGTGCAGGATCTGCTGGACTGGCGGGCGCCGCGGCGCAGCCGGGGTCGGGAGGCCGGCCACCGGGAGGTGCTGGCCGAGGCGGCGCAGCTCGGCGTCACCGGGCTGGGGGCGCTCACCTCGTACGGGCGGCTGCTGCTGGACGACCTGACGTCGGCCGACGAGCGGGGCGCGGACGACCCGCTGGGCGTGCACGCGGACGTCGAGAGCGGCGACCCGTCGGACGCCGCCCGCGCGTTGGACGCGTTGCTGCCCGCGCCGGTCGACCACTTCCTGGTGCAGGCCGACCTGACCGTGGTGGTACCCGGCCCGCCCGAACCGGCGCTCGCCGCCGAGTTGGAGGCGATGACCGAACTCGAGTCGGCCGGCGGGGCCAGCGTGCACCGGGTCACCACGGCGAGCGTGCGGCGGGCGTTGGACTCCGGCTACTCGGCCGGTGACCTGCACGACGTGTTCCGGCGCCGGTCCCGTACGCCGGTGCCGCAGGGCCTGACCTACCTGGTGGACGACGTGGCCCGTAAGCACGGCGGCCTGCGGGTCGGCCTGGCCGGGGCGTACCTGCGCAGCGACGACGAGGCGCTGCTCAGCGAGGTGCTTGCCGACCGGCGGCTGGAGCCGTTGACGCTGCGCCGGCTCGCGCCGACGGTGCTGTGCACCCCGTACCAGGTGGGTCGGCTGTTGGGCGCGCTGCGCGACGCCGGGTACGCGCCGGTGCAGGAGGACGCCACCGGCGGCACCGTGCTGTCCCGGCCCCGGATCCGACGGGCGCCGGCCCGGGTTCCGATGACCACCCGGACGCTGGACCCGCTTGCCGCTCCGAAGCTGCCCATGCCGCGCCTGCTCGGGGTGGTGGAGCACATTCGGCGGGGCGACGCGGCGGCGCGGGCGGCGCGGCGGGCACCGGC
>NZ_VDFY01000160.1 GCF_006228125.1 Micromonospora orduensis
ACCGAGCCCGGCCGGCGCCGCGCCGCCGAAGCCCCAGCTGCGGCCGCTGCCGGCCAAGCTTCCCGCCGGGCTACGACGCAACACAGGCGTACGCCCGGTCGCCCTGACCTTCGACGACGGCCCCAGCCCGGCCTGGACGCCGAAGGTCCTCGACCAGCTGCGGGCCGCCCGGGTCACGGCCACCTTCTGCGTGGTCGGCCGCGAGGTGCAACGCCACCCGGAGCTGGTCCGCCGGATCGTCCGGGAGGGTCACCAGCTCTGCAACCACAGTTGGCGGCACGACCTGGACCTCGCCCGGCGGCCGGTCGCCGAGATCCGCGCCGACCTGGCCCGCACCAACCGGGCCATCCAGGCGGCCGCTCCGGGCGCTCCGGTGGCCTTCTACCGGCAGCCGGGCGGCCGGTGGACGCCTGAGGTGCTGGGCGTGGCGAAGGAACTGGGGATGCTCCCGCTGCACTGGGCCGTCGACCCGCAGGACTGGGACAAGCCGACGGCCGCCACGATCGCCAAGCGGGTCCACAACGCCGCACGTCCCGGTTCCATCGTGCTGTTGCACGACGGCGGTGGCGACCGGGCCGCGACGCTGGCCGCCTGCCCGCACCTGATCGCCGACCTGAAGCACCGCTTCGGCATCGCCCGATTGCGCTAAACGCCTCTGAGCTGCGAAGATGCGCCGCACGAGGGGCACCCCGATACCGATTTTGTCGACCGACCGGGCATCACGTATGCTTTCCAAGCCTCCGGCGGGGCCGGATGGGAGCAAGTCCGCTTGAAGTTGCGAGTGTGCAATGATGGCGGGGCCGCCCTCATCGTCTAGCGGCCCAGGACGCCGCCCTTTCAAGGCGGTAGCACGGGTTCGAATCCCGTTGGGGGCACGACCGGCGCAAGCCGGAGCAACACAAGCTAGGTCCTGTGGAGCAGTTGGAGTGCTCGCCGCCCTGTCAAGGCGGAGGTCGCGGGTTCAAGTCCCGTCAGGACCGCAGCGCTGACGCCGCGCCTCGCGCGGCGTTCTGCGTATCGGAGCGTGTGACCCTGCCAACGGTTCGTCCGGTCGACGGGTAGCATGAGCCGAGCGGCACGGCCAGGTAGCTCAGTTGGTACGAGCGTCCGACTGAAAATCGGAAGGTCGGCGGTTCGACCCCGCCCCTGGCCACATAGCCTTTCGCCGGGCTACAGAGGTCCCCACCAGCGGAAACGCAGGTGGGGATCTTGCTTTTTGTGAACCCGGACGCGCCGATCCTGGCCGCCCTGTGGTGCGTGATCACCCGCGCTGGCGCACGCTCTGAGCCCGCTCTCCGGCACCTCGTGCCCCGAAGGCTCAGCCGCGGCATCCCCTCCGACAGAAGCCGTGCCACATCCCCGTCGCGCACTATGGCTCGACAGCCAGCTATGGCAAAATCACCTAGAGTGTCGGTGCCGTGACGATGGGGGACTCGTCGCCTGCAAGGGGGATGCATGTCGGGGAGCGGACCAAAGTGGTTGAGTCCATCCGACCCCTGGCACCACTCGAAGCCCTGGTTCGACCGGGCTCTTGCCTACGCGCGCGCCGCAGGCTGGTGGTACCGGAAAGCCGGAGGCTCGGGACACATCCACGGCACCGCCTTCTGCCAGCCGCCCGACGACCGGGCCCGCGCCTGCAAGTACATCGTCTTCTCCACTGGGGACGGCGGCGAGTCCGCGGCACGCGAATTCGAACGCCTGGTCCGCAGGTGCCCCCACAACACGGGGGTGGTTGTCGGCGTGGTGGCTGAAGCCGCTGCCCAGCTCGGCAAGGTGGAAGCCCTCTGCCGAGGAGCGGAGGCGCTTCTCGAACGATCGGCGTACGAGCAGGACGCCGCCGCCCTGTTCGACAGGGCAGAGCAACTGTTGACCGAGGCGGGCGACGCGGCGTCGGAAGTAGACGAGTTGCTGACGGCAGCCTTCGACATGGAAGAGGAGGCTCGGGCGGCAGGTGCGGCCGCCGAGGAGTCCCTGGGTGAGGCGGCCACACCGCTGCGGGATCCTGGTCAGCTATTGGAGCTGGCCGATGAGTCGGCGTTGCAGGTGAAGGCTTCCCTCAAGCAGGAAACCGAGTCGGGCGAGGTCCGGGACCTGAAGCGGCGCGTACGAGAGATCCGTACTACCATTCGGTCCCTTCGAGCACGTTTACACCAATAGGTGACACACAGAAGCGATCGGCTGACGTAGGGTGTTGGCAGGTGGCAACACTAGCCCTATGCTAGAGCTCAGATGACGAGCAGGTGGGAGAGGCTCATGATCCGCATCCCCCTTCGTGTTAGCGGCGTGGATCTGGACGATGACGTCACCCTGGAGCTGCTGGGCGAGCATCTCTCCGATTTGGCCTGGTCTGAACGCGACGGCGGTGTGGTGGCAACCCTGCATACCCCGACCACGAATCCGGTCGCCACTGCCCTGGCGGCAGCCCGCCGGATAACTCACATTCTTCCCGGCGCAGAGGTGCTGGACGTCGATCAGGAGCTTGTCTCGACATCCGACATCGCGTATCGGCTCGGCGTTTCGCGGGAGGCTGTACGGCTGTGGGCCGAGGGGCTCCGCGGTCCGGGTGACTTCCCGCGTCCGGTGGGGACGGTCGGAAACGGCAAATCAAAGGTGTGGCAATGGTTCGCGGTCAACTCCTGGCTGCGGGAGACCTACCGCATCGGGGAAGACGAGCATCACCTTTCAGCTCAGCAGATCGCGGAGCTGAATGCCCATCTCCTGAAGGTGAAGCAGCCGATCGATGACGAGTGGGAGGCCGCCGCGTCGTATGAACGCAGCGTGCGACCGCCGGTCGAACGGGGTGAGCACTTTCACGTGCTCCTTGAGCAGCTTGATGAGGAGATCCTCTCCTCAAGGGCAAAGGGTCACATGCATTGGGCGATCAAAATGGGCGACGATTGGTCGTCCTGGGTAGCCAGGTATCTGCACCAGGATGCCGCCTCGTACATCGAGGTGTCTCCTGGGCCGGAACAGGTTGAGGAATTAACGTGAGCAACGCGCCTGAGGTTGAGGCCCCTCCCGTCGAGTCGTCGTCCGCTGCCGACTCGGAGGATGCCCTCAGGGACCTTGTTGCTCGCGCAGACCTGTTGGACGTGCGAGTGACCAAATGGCATGCCGAACTCCTGGCCGAGAGTCCCGTCGAGGTGGGGGAGCTCAATCTCAAAGTGGTCAGTGCCTTCCGTTATCGAGGCGACGGATTCGATACCCGCTTCACCGTTGATGCGCCCCTGTCGTCGCCGACCGGCGAGGAGGGGGTCGCCTCGATACAGGTTCAGATTGTTGCCACCTTCTCCCTGGCAGAGGGCGGCAGACCGGACCGCCTGCTGATGCGGAAGTTCATGGACCAGGTCGCCTTCTTCGTGGTCATGCCGTTCATCCGTGAGGGGCTGCACTCGCTGTCGATGCGCATTGGTCTGGAGCCCATCACCATAGGATTGCTCCATCAGGGCAAAGACACCCCTAGTACGGCGTGGAGCAAGAAGCGCGGCGTCTCGACGGTGAGGGGTTCGGCGGAGGCCGAGTAGCCGTCCGGGGAGGCACGGACGCCGGCCCGGCACCTCTACGTCCTCGGCGCGGCTGCGTTACCGCGACATCGAGATCGCCGAATCGCTCACTGATCTCGGCGCCCCTGCTGGCGGTGCTGCGCCACGCCGCCCTGGATCGCCTCCCATACGCTGCGCCCGGCCTGCCACAGGGTCTCCCCCGCCTGCTCGGCGAGCTGCGCGGCCGTGTGCGCCCCACCGGACAGGCCGCCGCCCTGACCACCGTCACCATTACCGGACGGACCCGTCCCGGAAGCGGGCGTTCCGCCGGGTCGGTTGCGGGACTCGCCGGCCGGCGGCTCCGCGGGCCCCTGCGCGCCTCCGCCCGCACCGGCCGGTTGTCGTCCCGCACCCTGCCCCTCGGGCTGCCGCCCCTCCGCGCCGCCGGACCCCTGTCGCGATCCCTCCGCACCGCCGGCC
>NZ_VDFY01000043.1 GCF_006228125.1 Micromonospora orduensis
CCCCCCGCGCGCGTTGCGCGCCCGCGCGTTGCCCGCCCGCGCGCGGGGGGTCAGGCGGTCGTTGGGGGGTTGCCGGCGCGTTCCAGGGCCGGGCCGAGGCGGCTGGCGAGGGCGAGGTGGGCGGCGCGGGCCTGGCGGAACGCGTACCGGAACAGCGGGGCGGGCGCGCTCAGGGTAATCTCGACGTCCACCCGGAGCAGGCCGTCCGCTTCGGCGCGTAGCCGGGTGTGGTTGTGCACCGTGGTGGCCGGCCACTGGCGGGCCACCATCACGATCTCGTCGTCCTCGCTGGTGAGCACGTCCGCCTGGTAGGTGGTCCGGAAGCGCAGCGGGCCGGCCACCAGCCGGTCGCTGATGGCGTAGCTGGCCAGGGCTCCGGGGCGGGGCGGCAGTTGTCGGACGCCCACGATCAGTGGATGCAGCTCGCCCTGCCGGGTCAGGTCGCTGAGCAGCGCGGCGGCGTCAGCGGCTGAGCACCGGGCCTGGACGGTGTAAGTGAAGGTATCGCGCCTGAGCACACCGTCTCCCGCCGTCGCTTGTCGCACGATCGTCCCGTACGCCGATCGGGCTGGCAACGCCCGTCGGACAGCGGCCGATGCCGCGTCAGCCGCCAACTGTCCCATTAAGATCGGTTAGTACGGAATTACCGACCGTGACGGAGGGCGGATTCATGAACGGTGACGACAGGTGAGTGGGCACGTGATGGTCTTCGCGCCCACTCCGCAACTGACCGTGACCGTGGACCAGCCCAACGACCACACCGAACTGCACCTGCACCCCGGTGGGCAGGGCGTGTGGCAGGCCCGCATGGTGCTGTCGCTGGGGGTCGACGTGGTGCTCTGCGCCGCTCTCGGCGGCGAGATCGGCCAGGTGCTGGAACCGCTGCTGGTCAGCGAGGGGGTGGACCTCAAGGTGGTGGTCCGAGACTCCGGCAGCGGCGGGTACGTGCACGACCGTCGGGACGGGTCGCGGCAGGAGATCGCCGACGTTCCAGGGCAGCCGTTGAGCCGCCACGAACTCGACGAGCTGTACAACCTGGCCCTGGGCGAGGGCCTGCGAGCCCCCGTGAGCATCCTCAGTGGACCCAACGAGCCGTGGCTCGTCCCGCCCGATCTGTACCGGCGCTTCGCCGCCGACCTCGGGGCCAACGGCGGTCAGGTCGTCGTCGACCTCTCCGGCGATCACCTCGGCGCCGTGCTGGACAGCGGGGTCTTCTTCCTCAAGGTGAGCCACGAGGAGCTGATCCGTGACGGCCGCGCCCGCAGCGACGAGATGCCGGAGCTGACCCGGGCCATGTACGACCTGCACGCCGCCGGCGCCGAGACGGTGGTGGTGAGCCGGGCCGACCAGCCGGCGCTGGCGCTCATCGACGGGGAGCTGTTCGACGTCGAGATGCCCCGGCTGGAGGCCGCCGACCCGCGCGGCGCGGGCGACTCGATGACCGCCGGGGTCGCCGCCGTGGTGGCACGCGGTGGCGACATCCGGACCGCCATCCGTACCGGCGCCGCCGCCGGAGCGCTGAACGTGACCCGGCACGGCCTGGGCACCGGCCGCCTGGACTCGATCACCGGCCTGGTGGAGCGGGTTCGGCTGGTACCGGCCGACAGTCGCCCGCAGGAGCGCACCACCCCGGACGAGCTGGCCGACCGGGTGGTCGAACGATGACTCTGCGGGTCCTCGTCACCAACGACGACGGGATCGCCGCGCCGGGTATCCAGTCGCTGGCCTGGGCGGCGACCCAGCGAGGGCTGGACGTGGTGGTCGCCGCACCGCTGGAGGAGGCCAGCGGCACCAGCGCCGCGATGAGCGCGACCGAGCGCGACGGACGGGTGGTCGTGCACGACCATCCACTGCCCGACCTGGACGGTGTGCCGGCGTACGGGGTTGGCGGCTCGCCCGGTTTCATCACGCTGATCGCGCTGCACGGGGCGTTCGGCCCGCCGCCGTCGGTGGTGCTCTCCGGTATCAACCGGGGCGCCAACGCCGGTCGCGCGGTGCTGCACTCCGGCACGCTGGGTGCCGCGTTCACCGCCGCCACGAACGGCTGCCGGGCGATGGCTGTCTCCCTGGACGTCCTCTCCGCCGGTGAGGCCACCGCCGCCAGCGGTGGCGCCGCGGTGGACGCCGCCGCCCGGGTACGTGACGCCGAACGGCACTGGAGCACCGCCGCGCGGGTTGCCCTCGACCTGCTCCCCCGGCTGACCTCCGCGCCGATGGAGAGCGTGCTCAACGTGAACGCCCCGGACCTGCCGTACGACCGCCTGCGCGGAGTACGTCGCGGGACGTTGGCCAGTTTCGGTCAGGTGCAGATGACCGTCGCCGAGTCCGGGCACGGCTTCGTCCGTACCGCACTGGAGGAGCCGGGTCAGGCCGCGCAGCCCGGCACGGACGTGGCGTTGCTGGCAGCGGGGTACGCGTCGGTGACGGCCATCCGGGCGGTGAGCGAGCTGACCGACGTGGACCTGACCGACCTGGATGAGCAGCGCTGACGCGGGCGCTCAGGCGCCGGGAAGCACCTCGGGGGTGGCGGCGCCGGCGAAGTAGGGCTCCGGAGCACCGAAGAGGCCGAGCAGACCGGTCACCCAGAGCTGCCGGTGCACGAACCGGCTCGGCTCGGTGACCACCAGCTTGACGCCACTGACCTCGGCGGTCTGGAAGCCGGCGACCATGGCGCTGATGCCGACGGAGTCGATGAAGGTGACAA
Source organism: Micromonospora orduensis (assembly GCF_006228125.1). Lineage (GTDB taxonomy): Bacteria > Actinomycetota > Actinomycetes > Mycobacteriales > Micromonosporaceae > Micromonospora > Micromonospora orduensis. Next base: position 2,705 of record NZ_VDFY01000043.1, read on the forward strand.
GCCTCATGTTCAGTTCGATGCGCAGCGGGCGGCCCTTGGCCAACACCTCCGCGATCGCCTCGCGCACCTCGTACGCGGTGTCGACGTCGATCTCACCTCGCGGGGCGATCTCGACCACACCACCGGACAAAACCGACTTCACAATCGACAGGCTCACGCGAGCACCTCCACCCGCCCGTCCCCCGGGCGCCTCATCAGTACGCGGGCCGCGACCGAGAGTATTCCTCCGACGGCCTCGGTCGCCACCCCTCTGGATGAGCAATTCGCGGATCTGGGCATATCAGGGCTCCCAGTTCCGAAATTTTTGTTATTCGATCATCGGCGGCCGGTCGGAGCCGAAGCGCCGCCGAACCAGGGTAACGGTCCCGGTCCGAACCGCCCGACGACCCGCCGCCGCCGGTGTGGGTTGCCGACGCCACCTAGCATCGGCCCGGGACACCCACCGTGACGGAGAGGACCTTCAATGATCAAGAGACTGGCCGGGCTGGCCGGCGTCGGCGTCCTACTCGCCCTCGTACTGGCCTGCGGTTTCGGTGGTGGTGGCGACGACGATGACGACGATGACGACGACTTCGCCCGTGGCGCGGCAGTGGTGATGGTGCGCTGAACCGCGCCGGGCGGCAGCGGGCCGGGTTTGCGCCCGGCCGGAGCGGGGCACTGCCAGTAAGGCGAACCGTGACGCGCTGAACAGACGCCGAAGTCCGAAGTGGCCGGCGGATTCGGCACCCGAGGAGGTAACCACGATGTTCGGAACCAACCTGCTGGACCGCCGCAGCAAGCCGGAGCGGATCGCGGACCAGGCGTGGGAGCACCTGGTCTCCGCCGTCAGCTCCGCGGGGGACAGCGTCCGTGACACCGCCCGTTCGGCCCGTCGCAGCAGCGGCGACCTCGCCGACGGGGCCGGTGATCTGGTCGGCTCGGCCGCCGAGGAGGCGCGGCGACGGGCGTCGCTGGCCTTCGACGCGCTCGCCGGGCGTCAGCCGGCCCTGCCCTGGACGCTGCTGATCGGCGCCGCGCTCGTCGGCGCGGCGGTCGGCTGGGCCGTCGGCTCGGCCGCCCGTGCCGCCGGCAGCCGGGACGACCGCGCCGTCGAGGACGTGGAGTTCGTCGACGTGGACCGCCCCAACTCCCCCGCCGTCTGAGACAGCGACACGCGTGAGCCCCGCCCGACCCCCGTCGGAGCGGGGCACGAATGAGCCCCGCTCCGACG
>NZ_VDFY01000042.1 GCF_006228125.1 Micromonospora orduensis
GGCGGAACGGCCGGGAGCCGTCGACCCGGGGCACGTCGACCGTGGACTGCCACCGGGGCCGGGGCCGACCCGGAGCACCCGACCGGTCGTGCCCCCACCGCCGGCCAGCCCGACGCCCACCCCGGGGCCGTCGCGGTCGACGACACGGTCCCGGTAGGCGTCGGACCGGCGGTCGTCGTGGGTGTCGGCGTCGGGTCCGGCGGATCGGTCCGCGACGGCGCCGGGGTGGGCGTCGGGCTGGCCGGCGGTGGGGGCACGACCGGTCGGGTGCTCCGGGTCGGCCCCGGCACCGGTGGCAGTCCACGGTCGACGTGCCCCGGGTCGACGGCTCCCGGCCGTTCCGCCGTACGCCGGGGTGCGGCGGGCAGCCAGCCGGGCGTCGCGGTCGGGCCGGCGCTGGGCGTGCCGAGCGGAGGAGGCGCCGGCTGGCTGGCCATCGGGGGCGGGAGCAGCACCGGCCCGACCGAGGGCGTCGGGATGAACGGGGTGCTGCTGTCCGGCAACGCGGTGCTGCCCGGGGTGGCCGAGCCGGCGCTGATCGCGGCGAGGATGGGCATCGACGCCGTGCCGGCCAGCAGTGCGACGGTGAGCAGGTAGCCCCGGGAGGGACCGCCCATGCCCGGAGCCCGGTGCGCGCCGACCACCCGCCGGTAGCCTCCGGCCGACCGGTGCCGGCCGAGCTCGGGTGTGCCGGGACCGTCACCTGGCTCGTACACCGCACACCCCTTGTCGTCGGCCGTCTCGGGACGCGGATGGACGTCACCGGCGGCAGAAACCGGCAATTGACCCGATCGCCGTGATCCGGCGGTAATCAGCCTCACCCAGTCACCCTCCGTCAGCCAACCTCCACCGCGTGTCGACACGCGATGCTGACCGAACGGTGACGAATCATCGCCGGAACACCCGGTGGACGTGTCAGGGCACGATGGCGACAAAGGGCAACAAACGGTGGACGGTCGGAATGCTGGGCGGGCGTACTGTGGGCGCGCTCACCTGCTCTGCGAATATGGAGCACGACGGCAACGCAGCCGTGACCTCCGCGCACCCTCGCGGCAGGCGCGGTTCAGTGCCGGCGCTCCCGAACCGGGTTCGGCCAGAATCCGGCTCACGCCGTGCGGCAACCCCCACCGGGGCTAGGCGCGGCCGCCAGGAACCGGTCCGGCAGCAGCCGGACAGGCGCACGAGTTGCGCGGCCGGGTGACCCCCCGGTGCCGACGCAGACACGACAGGGAGAGACCGATGGCAAAGGGCGACCCCGGGGGCACCACCCGCGGCAGGCGGGCGACAACCCGCTCCAGGAAGGGCACGGCCGGCAACCCCGAGCTGGTGCAGCTGCTCACCCCCGAAGGCGAGCGGATCGAGAGCGTCACCGGGCCGGACGGCACCGAGTACCGCGTCGACTTCACCGACGAGGAGTACCGCGGCCTCTACCGCGACCTGGTGCTGGTCCGAAAGCTCGACGCCGAGGCGACCGCCCTGCAACGCCAGGGCGAGCTGGGCATCTGGGCCAGTCTGCTCGGCCAGGAGGCGGCCCAGGTCGGCTCCGGGCGGGCTCTGCGTACCCAGGACATGGCCTTCCCGACGTACCGGGAGCACGGCGTCCTCTACTGCCGGGGCATCGACCCGATCATGCCGCTGGGCCTGTTCCGGGGCGTCGACCAGGGCGGCTGGGACCCGAACGAGTTCAAGTTCAACATGTACACGATCGTGATCGGGGCGCAGACCCTGCACGCGACCGGCTACGCCATGGGCATCACCATGGACGGCAGGACCGGCACCGACGACGGCGAGGCGGTGATCGCCTACTTCGGCGACGGCGCCACCAGCCAGGGCGACGTCAACGAGGCGTTCGTCTGGGCCGGCGTCTTCAACGCGCCGATGGTCTTCTTCTGCCAGAACAACCAGTACGCGATCTCCGAGCCCCTGGAGCGGCAGACCCGGATCCCGCTCTACCAGCGGGCCGCCGGCTTCGGCTTCCCCGGCGTACGGGTGGACGGCAACGACGTGCTGGCCACGTACGCGGTCACCCGCACCGCGCTGGACAACGCCCGGCACGGGCAGGGCCCGAGCCTCATCGAGGCGTACACCTACCGGATGGGCGCGCACACCACCTCCGACGACCCGACCCGCTACCGGATCGCCAGCGAGGTCGAGGCGTGGCAGGCCAAGGACCCGATCGCCCGGGTCCGGGCCTTCCTGGAGAAGCAGCAGATCGCCGACGCGGACTTCTTCGCCGAGGTCGACGAGCAGGCCCGCCGCGAGTCGGTGCACCTGCGCGAGCGGGTGCTCGCCATGCCCAACCCGGAGCCGGTGACGATGTTCGACCACGTCTACCCCAACGGGTCTCCGCTGCTCGACGAGCAGCGCGCGCAGTTCAGCAGGTACATGGAGTCGTTCGAGGGGAGCGCCCACTGATGGCCACGGAGACCCTCACCCTCGGCAAGGCCCTCAACACCGGCCTGCGCCGCGCCCTGGAGAACGACCCCAAGGTCGTCATCATGGGCGAGGACGTCGGCAAGCTCGGCGGCGTCTTCCGGATCACCGACGGGCTCCAGAAGGACTTCGGCGACCAGCGGGTGATCGACACCCCACTGGCCGAGTCCGGCATCATCGGCACCGCTGTCGGCCTGGCCATCCGTGGCTACCGGCCGATCTGCGAGATCCAGTTCGACGGCTTCGTCTACCCCGCGTACGACCAGATCGTGTCGCAGGTGGCGAAGATGCACTACCGCTCGCGCGGCAAGCTCAGCATCCCCATGGTGATCCGGATTCCGTTCGGCGGCGGCATCGGCGCGGTCGAGCACCACTCCGAGTCGCCGGAGGCGTACTTCGCGCACACCGCCGGCCTGAAGGTGGTGTCCTGCGCCAACCCGCAGGACGCGTACGTGATGATCCAGCAGGCCGTCGCCTCGGACGACCCGATCGTCTTCCTGGAGCCCAAGCGGCGCTACTGGGAGAAGGGGCCGGTCGACCTGGACGCGCCGCTGTCCGACGCGTACCCGCTGCACTCGGCCCGGGTGGTGCGGCCCGGCACGGACGTGACCGTGCTGGCCTACGGCCCGATGGTGCGGACGTGCCTGGAGGCGGCTACCGCCGCCGCCGAGGACGGCCGGGAGCTGGAGGTCATCGACCTGCGCTCCCTCTCCCCGTTGGACCTGACGGCCGCGTACGAGTCGGTGAAGCGCACCGGCCGCGCCGTCGTGGTGCACGAGGCGCCGTCGAACATCGGTCTCGGCGCCGAACTGGCCGCGCGGATCACCGAGGAGTGCTTCTACTCCCTGGAGTCGCCGGTGCTGCGCGTGACCGGCTTCGACATCCCCTACCCGGCCGCCCGGGTCGAGGAGGAGTTCCTGCCCGACCTCGACCGGGTGCTCGACGCCGTCGACCGCACCTACGGCTGGTGAGCGGCATGTCCCGGATCAAGACGTTCAACCTGCCCGACCTGGGCGAGGGGCTGACCGAGGGCGAGATCCTGACCTGGCTGGTGAAGGTCGGCGACACCATCGAGCTGAACCAGCCGATCGTCGAGGTCGAGACGGCCAAGGCGGCGGTGGAGATCCCGGCGAAGTGGGCCGGGCAGGTGCAGGCGATCCACCACCCGGAGGGGACGACGGTCGAGGTCGGTACGCCGATCATCGCCATCGACACCGACCCGGGCGCCGGCCCGCTGGACGTGCCGTCGACCACGGCGACGCCCGGCGATGACCTGCCCACCCCGTCGGCGGCCTCGCTGGCGGCCGTCGAGCTGGCACCGGCCGAAGGCATGGTCGAGCCCGGCCTGATCGGCGGTCCCGCCCCCGGGGGGCGGACGGCGGTCCTGGTGGGCTACGGCCCGCGTACCACCGCCGCGAAGCGCCGCCCCCGCAAGGCTGGCCTCCCC
>NZ_VDFY01000170.1 GCF_006228125.1 Micromonospora orduensis
CCTACCACCGCCGTCGACGCCAACGATCCCTGTCCCGGTTGACCCCTATCGAGTACGAGACCATCATGACCCCACCGGCCAGTCAGGCCGCGTGACTGAAACTGTCACCTATCGGTGCAGCAGACCCACCGACTCAAGGGCATGCTGACCGACCGCGACATCGTGGTGAAGGTGCTGGCCGAGGGGCGCGACCCGGCCAACGTGACAGCTGGTGAGCTGGCCCAGGGCGAGGTGGTGACCATCGGCGCGGACGACGACGCGGCCGAGATCCTGCGCACCATGGGCCAGTACAAGGTCCGCCGGCTGCCCGTGATCGACGGCCAGGAGCTGGTGGGCATCGTGGCGGTGGCCGACGTGGCCCGCTCCCTGCCGGAGCGCCCGGTCGGCGACCTCATCGAGGCCATCTCCGAGCGCGGCTGACTGTCGTGCCTGTCCCTGATCGCCGCCGCCGGTCCACCGGTCGGCGGCGATCGCGTTCTCGCGGCACGTTGCCGAGGTCAGACCGGCGGGGTGAGGGGCAGGGTTTCACCGCGAGCAATGGTGCGTACCTGCTTCACCCAGCCGCGCCGGCGGGCCTCCTCGACGAAGTGGGCCAGCGGGGAACGGAACACCCCGTAGTCGTCGTAGTGGATCGGCACGGTCAGCTTCGGTCGAACCAGCTCCACCAGGTCGGCGCCCTGCTGGGCGTCCATGGTGAGCAGGATCCCGGCGACCTTCGTGCCGCCGAGGTGGATCAGCATCGCGTCGATGTCCGGGTACCGCTCGGGGATGGCGGTGAGCAGCGGCCGGTTCAGCGTGTCACCTGTGACGTAGAGCCGGAACTCGCGCTGGCCGGCGCGTTCCACGTCGATCATCGTGCCCATCACGTCGGGCAGCAGCCGGTCCAGGGCGCCGGGGCCGTGTCTGCCCGGCATCGAGGTCAGCCGCACCGTCGTACCGTCGCGGTGCAGCTCTCGCGACGACCAGGTCGGCAGGCCCTCGGCGGCCCGGAAGCCCCAGCGGCGCAGCTTTCGCTCGGCGGCGGGCGTGGTGACGATGGGCAGTTCGCGGTCCAGTTCCCGGCGGGCGACCCGGTCGAAGTGGTCGCCGTGCAGGTGGGAGAGCACCACCGCGTCCAGCTCGGGAAGTTGGGCGACGCGCAGCGCCGGGTCCGTGCGTCGGCGCGACCACAGACCCTTGCCCAGGTACGCCCGCTGGCCCCGGTGCAGGAAGTTCGGGTCGGTCAGCAGGGTGAACCCGCCGAGCCGCAGCACGGTCGTCGCGGTGCCGACGAACGTCACCTGTGGTCGCTCAACCATCGTGGTCACCTCCTCTGGCTGCGGTACCCCGGCTGCCGGCGGCCAAGCGGAGGAGCGGTGGTCAGTTCGCGGAGTGCCCGGCGGCGGGCCGCGCCTGCGGCAGGTGCTCCACCAGCCTGGTGAGCGCGCCGTTGGCGAAGGTGGCACCGAGCGCCGATCCCGCCCCGATGGTCCAGCCGACCGGCCCGAGTGGGGTGCAGCCGAAGAACTGACTGACCCCCGGAGTCTGCACCACGACGACCAGCACGCCGAGTGACGCCGCCGTGGATGCCAGCACAGCCGGGCTGGTGCCGCCGGCCAGGATGGTCTGGCCGAGCTGGGTGCCGACCAGGGAGACCAGCGCGACGGTGCCGGCCCGTCGCCGCCGGCCGGTGTAGCGGGCCAGCGTCCAGCCCGTGGTCGCCCCCAGCGTTGTCGCGGCCGCCCGCAGGCTGATCTCCCGGGTGAGGGTTTCGCCCAGGGACACGTCCGGGCCCTCCAGCAGCAGGCGATCGGTGCGGTCCGACGCCGGTGGCCGGACGGCGATGGCCAGTGCCGGCGCCAGGTCGGTGAGCAGGTTGACCAGCAGGAGTTGCCGTCCGGTGAGCGCGGAACGGCCGGTCGCCGCCGCGCTGAGCACACTGAACGCGATCTCGCCGAGGTTGCCGCCGACCAGGATGCTGAGCGCGTGCCGCACCGACGACCACATCGCCCGGCCCTCGACCAGCGTGGCGATGATGGTCTCCAACCGGTCGTCGGTGACCACCAGGTCGGCGGCGGCGCGCGCCGCCGGGGTGCCCCGTTGACCGAGGGCGATGCCGACATCGGCCAGCCGGATCGCCGGGGCGTCGTTGGCGCCGTCACCGGTCATCGCCACGGTCCGTCCGCACTTCTGCAACGCCTGGATGATCCGTACCTTGTGGGCCGGGGTGCAGCGGGCCACCACGTCGGTGTTCGCCAGCCGCTCGGCGAGCGCCTCGTCGTCCAGTTGGTCCAGTTCGCCGGCGGTCACCACCCGCTGCTCGTCGTGTTCGCTGATGGTGGCCGCGATCGCCTCGGCCGTCGCCGGATGGTCCCCGGTGATCATGATGGTGTGCACGCCGGCCCGCCGGATCCGCCGTACCGCCGGCGCGGCGCTTTCCCGCACCCCGTCCGCGAGGGCCAGGAAACCCACGAAGGTCAGACCCCGCACGTCCCCGTCGGTCACCTTCGGGTCGTCCACCGGGCACTCGGCGACGGCCAGGATCCGGTGCCCCGCCCCGGCCCGGTCGGCGAGTGTCCGTTGCAGGTCCGCGCGGCCCGCGTCGTCCAGCGGCTCCTGGCGGCCGTCGGTGCGCCGGGCCGTGCACCGCGGCAACACCGTCTCCGGGGCACCCTTGACGCTCAACAGCAGGTGACCGTCGGACTCCCCGATGGTCGCGTGGTAGCCACGGGACGGCTCGAACGGCAGCCCTCCGGCGGCCCGCCAACCGGCCGCCCCGGTCTGCTCCACCACCCCGGCGGTGGCCGCGCCCCGGCGAACGGCACGGTCGGTCTGCAACGCCAACTGCTCCGGGTCGGCCGCTGCGGGAGTGGCCCGCAGCGCGGCGGCCAGCGTCAACCGCAGCCGGTCGTCGAGGCGGTCCGTCGGCGCGTACCGGTCGCCGACGCCGTCACCGACCCCGGCGAGCAGCAACGTGCCCTCGGTGAGGGTGCCGGTCTTGTCGAAGCAGAGCACGTCCACCCGGCCCAGCGCCTCGATGGTGCGCGGGTTGCGGACCAACGCGCCGTGCTCGGCGAGCCGCCGGGCCGCCGCCAGTTGCGCCGCGCTCACCAGGAACGGCAGCCCCTCCGGCACCGACGCCACGGCGAGGTTCGCGGCGGTCGCCGCCGTTTCGGCAAGGGGTACGCCCCGAAGCAGGCCCGCGCCGGCCACCGCCACCGCCGAACCGGCCGCCAACGGGATGGCGGCGCTTGTCAACGAGCCGAGCCGGGCCTCCACGCCGCTCGTCGGGGGTGCCTGCCGTACCAGCGCCAGACTGCGCCCAGCCTCGGTGTCCGCGCCGGTCGCCACGACCACGGCACTGCCGTGACCGGCGGCGACGGTGGTGCCCTCGTACAGCATCGAGTGCCGGTCGGCGACGGCGGCCGCGACCACCGGTCGGTCGGTCTTGGCTACCGGCAGCGATTCGCCGGTCAGCGATGACTCGTCCGCCTCCAGCCCCACCGATTCGAGCACCCGACAGTCGGCGGGCACCGAGTCGCCCGGCTCCAGCACGATGACGTCCCCCGCGGCCAGGTCCTCGGCGGCGACCACCCGTTCGGCCCCGTCCCGGCGGACCCGGGCGGTCACCGCCGAACGGGACAGCAGATCCGCCAGGGACCGTTCCGTGTTGCGCTCGTGCACCGCCCCGATCAGAGCGGATCCGCCGACCACACCACCCACCAGCGCGGCGTCGACAAGCGAGCCGAACGAGGCGGAGAGCACCGCCCCGGCGGCCAGCACCGGGGTCAGCGGGTTGGACAGCTCGTCCACGAACGCGCGCAGCAGGCCACCACGTCCGGGCGCGGCATCGCCGTTCCCGCCGGAATCGTGGTGCCGGCGCTGCGCCTCCGCGCTGGACAGACCGTCGCGCGTGGTCCGCAGATGGTCGAGGACGGTGGTGACGGGCATCAGATGCCAGGCGGTCGCCACCGGCGTCGGAGCCTCCGACCGGTCGTGCAGCCGGCGGGCCTGCCAGACCCCGTTCGCGAAGGCCAACCCGGCTGCACCGCTGCTCGCCACGAGCGACCGTTGGGGCAGTCGGGCCGGCGGCGCGGTGAGCGCGCCGAGCGCCCCCAGACCGGCGCCGGCCATGGCCAGCCGGATGTTCTGCTGGGCCGTTCGCCGGGCCACCCCGGTCGCCTCGATCACCAGGGCGACCAGCCGCAGGTCGGCGCCGACCAGCAGGTGCGCACCCCACGGCGGCAGGTCCTCCGGTGGGGCGAACCCGAGACCGCAGTCGGACGCACCGAGCGCCCTGCGATCCCCGGACACCAGCATGACCACCGCGCCGTCGCGCTGCAACGCGCGTACCGACTCGCACAGCCGGTCACCTCCGGGCAGGATCGCGTCGGCCAAGCCGTGCCGCTGCTCGTCGCCCCCGGCCACCACCAGCCGCAGGCCGGCCCGGCGGGCGGCGGTCGGCAGGCCGTCGACGCCCGGGGCGGGTTCCGGCTCGACCCGCAGCAGTGCGGCGAGCCGGCCGTCGTGGGACAGGCCGAGCAGCTGCCCACCGGCGGCGCGGAGCCGTTCCCCGTCGGGGATGTCGCCGGTCGGTGGATGGTCCAGCGGCTCCAGTCGCCAGCCTTCGGCCGACCGGGAGCCGGCCGGATCGTCCGGGTCGAACAGCGCGAACGCCCGCTCCGCCACTTGGTCGACGTCCGCTCCCGTCGCCGGGGCCAGATCGGCCAGTACGCCCCGGTCCGAGCCGAGCACCGCGGCGTCCAGCACGAGGGTGTCGATCCGGTCCAGTTCCCGCAGCACCCCGCGGTCCATCGCGATCACCCCGCGGCGGGCGAGGATCCGGCCGAGCTGCGCTGCGTACCCCTCTCGTCCGCTGCCCGGGGCCTTGGGCAGTGTGGACAGGCCCAGCGCGGCAGCCCGCTTGGGACCGGCGAACGGTATCGCCGCCGCTCCAGCCGCCACGCCCGCGGCGAGCGCCCGGTCGACGTACCGCTCGACCGGTCCCTGCGGCTTCGGCCGGGGACGGTCGGACACCGGCCACCTGGCGACAGCCCGCTCCGGGTCGCCGGTCAACCGTGGCTCGGCCTTCTCCCAGGCGGCAAGTTGGGCCCGGTCCTCGCCCCACTGCACGAGCCGCTGGGCGCTGTCGAGGACGAGGCCGGGCCAGCGGCCGGACAGGCCCTGCACCACCGCCTCGGCCAGAGGGAAGAGGACATCCGCGCGGGGGTCGGAACGCAGCGGTTTGCCGAGCAACGCGTGCAGCTTGGGCTGCAGGTCCACCGCCGCCAGCAGGCCGGCCACCTCACCGGGCAGCGGTGCGAACGGCAGGATCCGGGTGGCCGCCCAGAGGCTCAGGCCCAGCGCGTCCGAGGCGAGCGCGCCGAGGGTGCGGGGAGTGCGCGGCCCCTCCTCCGGCGGGTGCGGCGGCGGGATCTCCGGGTCCGGCTCGTGGTCGCAGGTGCGTTCGACACGGCTGATCGTGGCGATCAGGTCCCGCAGCTTCGGCTGCGGGGACTGCACAGCGACCACCACACGGCCGGACGGGGCGTTCACCCGGGCCCAGGCGACCCCGGGCATCCGCTCCAGCGCGCCCTCCACCTGACGGGCGAGCTGGTCGCCGCCGTCCTGGCAGACACCGTGCACCTCGATGTGGTGGCGACCCGGCCGTGACCAGACCCGGCGCCGGCTCAGCCCGACCTGCCGGGCGACCCGGGTCGCCGCCGCCCCGACGGTCCGGGACGCCTCGCCGACCAGGTGCGGCACACCGAGGGACGGCAGGATGCGTCCCGCTGCGCGACCCGCCGCCGTCATCGAGGCGTACGGCTGGACGGACGCCGGCCCGGCTCCCTGTTGCTGCTGGTGCTGACCTCGGCCATCTCGCCCTCCCACCGCCCTCACGTCCGGCGGCCTGGCTTCCCGACCTACCGTCCGTTATGCCCTTCCAGCAGCGGAAGTTTCCGGCGTCGTCGGCGCATGGACGAGGTGGGCTGTGGAATTCGGTGACTGTCACCGGACATGGGGAGGCCGGAATGAGCGCACTCAGCCGACACCTGAACGGGCCGCGCGAGAACGTCAGGATGTACAGCCGGCGGATGGACCTGCCGATGCTCGGCGAGGTGGCGGTGCCACCGCCGGACCGGATCGCCTACTACGCAGGGATCGGGGTGCTCGTCGCGCTCCAGGTCATCGAGTGGCCGCTCGCCCTGGCGATCACCGCTGGGCATCTCCTCACCGACCAGCACTTCTCCGGCCTCGTCGGCGGCATCGGCGAGGCGCTCGAGGAGGCCTGACGAGAGCTGGGTCACCGCCTGCTTGACCTGAATCCGGGTTGAGGTCGCAGGCTCGGTGCATGCCGAGTCCCGCCACCGTCGTCGCCGTACCGCCGTCCGCGCCCGGTCTGTTCGCACCCCGGCTGCGGGCGATGACCGTGGGCAGCGTCGCGTTGATCTCGCTGCTCGCGTTCGAGGCGTTGGCGGTCGGCACGGCGATGCCGACGGTCGCCCGCAGCCTGGACGGGCTGGCCCTGTACGGGATCGCGTTCGGTGGACCGTTCGCCACGAATGTGCTGGCCATGGTGGTGTCCGGCATCTGGTGCGACGCCCGCGGACCCCGGGGACCGATGTGGCACGGCGTCGCCTGGTTCGTGGTGGGACTCCTGATCGCCGGGACCGCGCCGGTGATGGGCGCGCTGGTCGTCGGCCGGGTGGTGCAGGGCTTCGGCTCCGGGCTCCTCGCGGTGGCGCTCTACGTGATCGTCGGACACGCGTACCCGCAGGACCTGCATCGGCGGATCTTCGCGGCGTTCGCGGCGGCGTGGGTCGTACCGTCGCTGGTCGGGCCGGCGGTGGCCGGCTTGATCGTCGAGCACCTGAGCTGGCGGTGGGTCTTCCTGGCGGTGCCGGCGGTGGCCGTGCCGGCTGTCCTGCTGATCCACCCCGGCCTGCGGTCGCTCGGTCAGTCGGCGCGGACCGGGGTGCCGGCGGGCGCGGCGGCGCGGATCGGTTGGGCGTGCGGGGCGGCGGCTAGCGCCGCACTGCTGCACATCGGGGGACAGCAGCGCGGCGCCACCGCCCTGGCGCTCGTCGCGGGGGCCGTGGCCGGCCTGCTGGTCTGCGCCCCACGTCTGCTGCCGGCCGGCTTCCTCCGGGCGGCCCGCGGCCTGCCCACCGTGATCGGGCTCCGAGGGCTGGCCGCGGCGGCGTTCGTCGGCGCCGAGGTGGTCATCCCGTTGATGCTCTCCCGGGAGCGGGGCCTGTCGCCGACCGGCGCCGGGCTGGTCCTCACGGTCGGCGCGCTTGCCTGGTCGGTGGGTTCGTGGATCCAGGGCAGGATTCCGGTGCCGGCGTCCCGAGCCAGCCTGCCCCGCGCCGGGTTGAGCTGCATCACCGTCGGCATCGTCACGGTGGCGCTGGCCGTACGGCCCGAGCTGCCGGTGGCCGTCGTCGTGCTGGGCTGGGCGGTCGCCGGTCTCGGCATGGGGCTGCTCTACCCGTCGTTGTCGGTGCTCACCCTCGAGTTGTCCGCTCCCGGCGAGCAGGGCCGCAACAGCTCGTCGTTGCAGCTGGGCGACTCGCTCTTCGCGGCGACCGTGCTGGCGCTCACCGGGGCGGTGCTGGCGGCCGGTAGCGCCCCTGGCCCCGCCAGCTACGCGTCGACGTTGGCGGTCGCCGCCGGCCTGGCGCTGCTCGGCGCGCTGCTGGCCGGGCGGGTGGTGGGCGGTAACGCGTCCCCGGCCGGGTGATCCCCCGGGTTCGGTGACGTCCGGGCCGGTCGGGCCGGGACGATGGCGGAGCGATGAACTTCCTGACCGTCCTGCCCCTGGCCGTGGTGATGGTCGCCGGGACCCAACTGGTCGTGGCGGTCTTCCTCGCCTCGTCGGATCGACCACGGGCGGCGTCGGTGGGTTTCCTTGCCGGCGCCGGACTGGTGGTCACCGCCGGGGTGACGGTGACCTGGCTGCTGACCCGTGTGGCGAGTGGCCTGGCCGCCGACGCCAGCAGGATCGCCGGGAAGGTCGATCGCGGTCCCGCCATCGACATCGTGGTGCTCGTCCTGCTGGTCAGCCTGGCGATCATCGTGTGGGTACGGCGGAACCGGTCCGGCCCGCCGAAGTGGCTGGGGAGCCTCGGGCACGCCGATCCACGTTGGGCGCTGCGCACCGGTGCGCTGCTCTTCGTGGTCACGCCCACCGACGACCTGACCATGGCCGCGGTGGGAGCGAGTGTGGCCCGTCACGACCTGCCGTGGTGGCACCTGGTGCCGTTCGTGCTGCTCACCGTGCTCCTGCTCGCCCTGCCCCTGCTGGCGTTGGTGCTGCTCGGAAGCAGGGCGGCGCGGGTACTGGCCCGGATGAGGGAATGGGCCGAGCGGCACGCCTGGATCGTCAACGAACTAATGATCGCGTTCTTCGCGCTGCTGACGGTGCTGGATCTGATCCGATCGGGGTGAGCCGGACGCACGCCCGGTCACAGCGGGCCTGGTCGTTTCGTCAACCACCGTCCGGCAGCGACGCGTCGCGGGTTCGCGACAGAACGGGAGGACGGATGAAGGTTCTGGTCACCGGGGCGGGCGGCCACCTGGGTGGTGCCGTGCTGGCCCGGCTGCGCGACGACGGAGTCGGCGTCCGGGCCGCCAGCAGGCGGCTACGCGACGGGTCGGACGTGGAGTGGGTGGTGACCGACCTGGCCACCGGGGACGGGGTGGTCGAGGCGGTGACCGGAGTGGACGCCGTGCTGCACCTCGCGTCCTCGCCGCGCGGCGGGCACACCCACCAGGTGGACGTGCTGGGCACCCGCCGGCTGGTGGTGGCCGCCGGGGCGGCAGGTGTGGGCCACATCGTCTACATCTCGATCGTCGGAGTGGACCGGGTGCCGATCCCGTACTACCGGCACAAGCTCGCCGCCGAGCAGGTGATCGCCGCGGGCCCGGTGCCGTGGTCGGTGCTGCGGGCCACCCAGTTCCCGCAGTTCCTGGACGACCTGCTGGCCAGCAGCGCGCGGTTGGGGCCGGTGATCGGTGACCGGGCGGTGCTCGCCCAACCGGTCGACCCGGACGAGGTGGCGGCCCGGCTGGCGGCCCGGCTGGTCGCCGGCCCGCTGGGCGGCATCGAGGAGTACGGGGGGCCGCAGGTGCTCCGCTTCGACGAGGCGGCCCGGGCCTGGCTCACGGCCCGGGGCTCGCGCCGGCCGCTGCTGCCGGTGCGGATTCCCGGTCGACTCGGACGGGAGTTGCGCGCCGGTGGGCTGGTCACCGAGGCCCTGCCCCGAGGCGTCCGGACCTGGGCCGACCACCTCGCCGACACGTACGGGGGAACCGGGCGGAGATGAGAGCGTCAACCGTTCACGTTCGTCTTACCGTGGCGGCATGTTCGTTGTCGTCACCACGGTGACCCTCTACGTCTTCGGCTTCGTCTTCCTCTACGGCGTGATCCGGTTGGGTGTCCGGCACGCGCTGGAGGATCTGGAGCTACAGCGGGCCAAGGCCCGGCGCGAAGAGGAACTGGCCGCTGCCCGCGACCGTTCCTTCATGCGCGACAACGCGTTCCTGGCGGGCAGTTGAGTCCCGGTACGGGGGTGACGTCCGAGGGTGGCACGGGAGTCGCCGGGCGGTCCGTCGCGGCGGATGCGAGGATCGCACCCGTGATGGGAACGCTGAAGACCGAACCGGCCCGCGCCCGCCTCGACCTGCTCGCCCCTCCCGTCGCGGAGGCCATCGCGCAGTGGCCCGCCGAGGCGCCGGTGGACGTCGACGACGTGCTGGCCGCGCCGATCGACGCCGAGTTGGCCGACACCGCCGCGTTCTGTGCCGCGTACGAGGTGGGGCTGGACGTGTCGGCCAACTGCGTCGTGGTGGCGGGCAAGCGCGAGGGCGTGGTCCGCTACGCGGCCTGCGTCGTCCTGGCCACCACCCGGGCCGACGTGAACGGGGTGGCCCGCCGCGCGCTGGACGTACGCAAGGCCAGCTTCGCCCCGATGGACGACGCGGTCGAGCTGACCGGCATGGAGTACGGAGGCATCACCCCGATCGGGCTGCCGGCGCAGTGGCCGATCCTCGTGGACTCGCGGGTGATCGCCACACCGCACGTGATCATCGGATCCGGCGTACGCCACAGCAAGATCGCCCTGCCGGGGCCGGCGCTTGGCGCGCTGCCCGGTGCGCAGGTGGTGGAAGGGCTGGCCCGACCGGCCTGACCAGGCATAGGCATCGATGCCGTTGCACGTGAAACATCGCGGCGGTCGATGTGATCAGTCGGTGGCGGCCTCACGCTGCTCGACCTCGGCGAGTGCGGCGAGCAGCGTCTGCGCCTCCTGCGCGCCGGACACCGCGTACTTCCCGGCCAGCACGAACGTCGGGACGCCGGTGATGCCCAGGTCCCGGGCGGTGGCCAGGTCTGCGGTGACGTCGGCGGTCCGCTCGTCCGAGTCGAGGAACCGGCGTGCGTCGGCGGCGTCCAGGCCGATCCCGCCGGCGACGGCGGCCAGCGCCTCCCGCGAGCCGAGGTCGACGCCCTGGGTGAAGTGCGCCTGGTAGAGCGCCTCCACCATCTCGCCAGCCCGACCGTGATCGGTGGCGTACGCGACCAGTCGGTGCGCGTCGAAGGTGTTGGCGATCACCGCCCGATCGAAGTCCAGCCGCAGCCCGTCACCCGCCGCGACCGCGGTTACGTGGTCGAACATCTGCCGGGCGCGCTCCGGCCCGCCGAACTTGGCGGACATCGCCGGCACCAGCGGAAGGGGCTCCGCCACCGGCGACGGGTCGAGCTGGAACGGCCGGTAGCGGACCGTCACCTCGCCGTCGTAGCTGGCGAGGGCCTGCTCCAGCCGGTGCTTGCCGATGTAGCACCAGGGGCAGACGAGGTCCGCGTAGATCTCGATCTCCATGACCGGTGGCAACTGCCAGGTCAGCCCAGTTGTTCCCGGACCTGCCGCTTGAGTCGGCCCAGGATCGCGGTGCCGCCGCGTACCCGCAGCGGACTGATCGCCTGCGCCAGGCCCATCCGCTGGTAGAGGTCGTCCGGCACGGCCAGCACCTCCTCGGCGCTCGCCCCGGCCAGCCCTTCGGCGAGGATGCCGGCGAACGCCCGGGTGGTGGGCGCCTCGGGTGGGCAGTCGAAGAGAGTCTCCACGGTGCCCTCCGGCGTCACCCGGGCGCGCAGGAAGAACGCCGTCTGGCACTCCGGCACCTGCTCCATGCCCTCGCGGTCGGCGGCGCCGTCGGGTAGCGGCGGAATGGCGTCGGAGTATTCCAGGAGCATCTCCAGCACCAGGTCGCGCGGCGCGGCGGCGAACTCGTCGACGATCTCGGCCAGTCGGGCCGGCATGTCAGCCATGCGTCGAGGCTACCGCCGGCCGTTCCTAGACCGTCGGGGACTGCTCGCTGATCTCGCTGAGGGCGCTTGTCGGGTCGAGCTGCATGGCCAGGTCGCCGAGCGAGACGATCCCGACGAGCTTGCGGTCGCTGTCACAGACCAGCACCCGCCGGATCCCCCGGTCGCGCATCAGCGCCGCCGCCTCGCCCGCCGTGCAGTGCTGCTCGATCATGACGACCTCGCGGGTGATGATCGAGCCGATCGTGGTGGCCGCCGGGGAGCTGTTCTCCGCCACGGCCCGCACGACGATGTCCCGGTCGGTGAGCATGCCGGCGAGACTGGCGCCGTCGGTGACCACCACGTCGCCGATGTCCGCCTCCTTCATCACCCTGGCCGCCTCGTCCAGAGTCGTCTCCGCCGGCAGGTACACCACCTGCTTGGTCATCACGTCGCTGACCCGGTAACCGGTCATGAGAGCCTCCGAAGCATTTGCACCCGATCGAACTGCACTACCCCGTGACGCGGCCGCTACACCAGGTTCGCACGCTCCCGGCGCACCTCGTCGACGATCCGCTCGACCAGACCTTCCACCGGCAACTCCGCGCGCCCGTCACCGGCCCGCTCGCGCAGCTCCACGTACCCCTCGGTGAGACGGCGGCCGACCACGACGGCGCGGGGGATGCCGATCAGCTCGGCGTCGGTGAACTTGACCCCGGCCGAGACGTGCGTCCGGTCGTCGACAAGCACCCGCAGACCGGCGGCGGCGAGGCGCCCGCCGAGCTCCAGCGCCGCGTCGAGTTGCGGCCCCTTGCCCGCCACCACCAGGTGTACGTCGCACGGCGCGACCGCCGCCGGCCAGACCAGCCCCCGGTCGTCGTGGTGCTGTTCGGCGATGGCCGCGACGGCCCGGGAGATCCCGATGCCGTAGCAACCCATGGTGGGCCGGACCGGTTTGCCGGCCGGACCGAGCACGTCGACCGCGAACGCGTCGGTGTACCGGCGGCCGAGCTGGAAGATGTGCCCGATCTCGATGCCCCGCCGGATGGTCAGCTCGCCGCCGCCGCAGGCGGGGCAGGGATCCCCGGCGCGCACCTCGGCCGCCTCGACCGTCCCGTCGGGCGTGAAGTCCCGCCCGCAGACCACGCCTGTCGCGTGCCGGCCGGGCTCGTTCGCGCCGGTCAGCCACGCGGAGCCGGGCACCACCCGGGGATCGACGAGGTAGCGGATGCCCAGCTTGTCGAGCACCTGCGGGCCGATGTACCCGCGTACCAGTTCCGGATGCGCGGCCCACTCGTCGAAGACGGCCGCCTGGGCCGGCTCCAGCGCGGCGCCGAGCCGCTTCAGGTCGACCTCCCGGTCACCGGGCAGCCCGACCACCAGAAGCTCGGCCCGTTCGGCACCCGGTTGGCGGACGGTCAACACGACGTTCTTCAGGGTGTCGGCGGCGGTCCAGCCGTCCCGACCGCCGAGCCGGCGGGCGTTGGCCAGCTCCACCAGGCTGGCGATCGTCGGGGTCTCGGGGGTGTCGTGCACCTCGACGGCCGGCTGCGCGGCCGGGTCGCCGGCGGCGGGCACCCGAGTGACCACGGCCTCGGTGTTCGCCGCGTAGTCGCAGGTGGTGCAGCCGACGAAGGTGTCCTCACCGACAGG
Source organism: Micromonospora orduensis (assembly GCF_006228125.1). Classification (GTDB taxonomy): domain Bacteria; phylum Actinomycetota; class Actinomycetes; order Mycobacteriales; family Micromonosporaceae; genus Micromonospora; species Micromonospora orduensis. Next base: position 12,941 of record NZ_VDFY01000170.1, read on the forward strand.
CGTCGTGGCCAGGAACTCCTCCGACGCCGAGCCGCCCATCGCACCGGACATCGCGTGCACCACCGTGTGCTCCAGCCCCAGCCGGTCGAAGATCCGCTGGTACGCCACCCGGTGCCGCGCGTACGCGTCCCGCAACCCCGCCTCGTCCAGGTCGAACGAGTACGCGTCCTTCATCAGGAACTCCCGGCCGCGCAGCACACCGGCCCGGGGCCGCGCCTCGTCGCGGAACTTCGTCTGCACCTGGAACAGCGTCACCGGGAAATCCCGGTACGAGGTGAACAGGTCCTTGACCAGCAGCGCCGCCATCTCCTCGTGGGTGGGCGCCAACAGGTGCTCGGCGCCGCGCCGGTCGGCGAGGGTGAAGAGGAGGTCGCCGTACTCCGTCCACCGGCCGCTCGTCCGGTACGGCTCGGCGGGCAGCAGCGCCGGGAAGTGCACCTCCTGGTCGCCGATCGCGGTCAGTTCGGTGCGTACGACCTCGGTGATCCGGTCCAGCACCAGCTTGCCCAGCGGCAGCCACGTGTAGCCGCCCGGCGCGGCGCGACGGATGTAACCGGCGCGCAGGAGCAGCCGGTGACTCGGCACCTCCGCGTCGGCCGGGTCCTCGCGCAGGGTCCGCAGCAACAGGGTCGACATGCGTAGCAGCATCCGCGCAGCCTATGACTGGTGCGGCAGGATCAGCGATCCATTTCGGCCCGACCCGGGCCCGCCGGCGGCAACCATCGGTGTCCCTGCCGACGTCTGGATGGGCACCAAGCCCGCGCACCCCTGACCTGAAGGATCGGCCCGTGTGGACCCTCTGCTGAGTGAGTTCGACTCGTTCGTCCGTACCCGCACGCCGGCGCTGCTGCGCTCGGCCTACCTGCTCACCGGCGACCAGCACCTGGCCGAGGACCTCGTCCAGTCCGCGCTGGCCCGGACCCACCGCTCCTGGAACCGGCTGCACCACAGCGGCAACGCCGAGGCGTACACCCGCAAGACCATGTACCACCTGCAGGTGTCCTGGTGGCGCCGCCGTCGGGTACCCGAGTCGATGCCGGGCGACCTGCCCGAGCCACGCGGAGGCGACTCGGCCCCCGACCACGCCCACCAGACCAGCCTGCGGCTCACCCTGCGGGCGGCACTGGCGAAGCTCTCGCCGAAGCAACGAGCCGTGCTGGTGCTGCGGTTCTTCGAGGATCGCACCGAGGCGGAGGCCGCCGAACTGCTCGGGGTCGCGGTCGGCACTGTCAAGGATCGTTAGATACTAGGGTTGATGTTGCCAGGCAGGGGCGTCGATCTAGGGGGACGGTCTGATGGTACGGCGGAAGGCCCGATCGGGAAATCGGGGCCGGTTCGACAGCAAGGACGCGTTGTTGGCCGGTGGCGCGGATGTGCGGGCGTTGCGATATCAGCGTGCGAGTCAGGACAAGAAGGAGCAGGGCAAGAGTGTTCACGACCAGGGAGTTCTTAACCTGGCGGAGATCACGAAGCGGTCCTGGGCTGACGCGGGGTCGTTCACGGACAACCACCGCTCGGCGAGCCGGCGTGCGACGAAGGAGCGTGAGCAGTTCGAGTTGTTGATCGAGCAGATCCTCGCCGGCAAGGGTGACGTGCTGGTGGTCTGGGAGATCTCCCGCAAGGAACGTGACCTCGCGGTGTTCGTGAAGATCCGGGACATGTGCCACGAGGTCGGTCTCAACTTCTGGCTGGTCGGTGGGGTGCTGTATGACCTGCGGGACAAGAACGACCGGATGATGCTCGGTTTCCAGGCAGTGCAGGCCGAGTGGATGGCCGACTCGATCCGCGACAACGTGCTGCGCGGCATCGTCGGCGCTGCCGAAGCCGGCCGCCCGCACGGCAAGGTCACCTACGGGTACCGGCGGATTTACGACCAGCGCACCAGAGCTCTCCTGCGCCAGGAGCCCGACACTGAGATCCGTACGGCCGTGGCGGCGGATGGGACGGTGACGGAGTATTCCCACGCGCAGGTGGTGCGGGACAACTTCCGCAATATCTCCGAAGGCACGCCGCTGACCGCTATCGAGGCCGAACTCAACCGGCTCGGCATCCCCGCCTCCGAGGGCGGACTTTGGCGGCGCGGCATCCTGCGCAAGCAGGTGATGAACCCGGCCTACATCGGCAAGCGGGTGCTGCGAGGCGAGATCGTCGGCGACGGGATCTGGCCCGCCCTCGTCGACGAGGAGACGTACTGGTCGGTGGTACGGATGCTGGGCGACCCGTCGCGCACCACGACCCGGCCCGCCCGAGCGGTGCATCTGCTGTCGTACCTGGTGCGCTGCGGAGTCTGCGACGGGCCGCTGTCATCGCAGAAGGTGAACCGGCACGGCTGGACGGGGCAGGTGTACTCCTGCCTGCACAAGCGGTGCGCCGCGGTGAAAGCCGAGTTCCTCGACGAGTACGTGCAGCGCACGGTAGTGGCGTGGCTGTCGCGCCCCGACGTTTACGACATCCTCACCGCCGCCAGCGCCACGGACGAGGAAGTCGCCCACGCCCGCGCCGAAGCCCAACGGCTGCGCGGGGAGTTGGAGGACTGGCGCAAACTCGGGGAGGAAGGCGAGGTCACAGCGATCGCCTACGCCCGAGCGGAGAAGGGCCTCACGGCGCAGATCGCCGAGTACGAGCAACGCGCCGCCGACGCCGGGATCCCCGCCGTGCTGCGCGGGCGCATCGGGGACCAGGCGGTGCAGGCGTGGCAGGAACTGGGCGACGACATTCCGGTCAAGCGGGAGATCATCCGCCTCGTCGCCGACATCAAACTCCTGCGCGCCGGCTTCAAGGGCGAACGCCGCACCTTCGGCCGCCACCGCCTTGACTGGCGGTGGAAGTTCGGTCCGCAGGACGACCAGTAATCGGCCTGAGTCGCGGCGGCCGACAGGTGTAGGGGTCGGTGGACGACTTGATCTTTCGGCCGGCGTGAGCGTCGATCGTGTCCACCGCCTGTGCTCTGACCTGCTGGGGCCGGGTGGTGTGACCCTTCGACGGAAGGTGGACGCCGTGTTTCGCGAGCGGCTCAGCGCCCTGGCCGTGGTTCCGGATGACTTGACCGATCCGCTGCTATGGCGGCTCGCGCTCGACGTCGCCGCCGCACATCAACCCAACGAGCGCGGTGACTGCCGGAACCTGCAGTGCGCCGGCCAGCGGGACAAGTGCGCTGCGGCGTGTGACGCCCGCCGCGCCATGACGCTGGCGCGTCGGCCCCGCCCGGTCGTCGCGAGGCAGACCCCGATGGCGTTGCGGGACCACCGCCGCGCCGTGGCCGATGTCGGGGCTCCCACGTCGTTTCGCGGCTGGTTCACCCCGATGAACTGCCGAACGGCCACCAAAGGTCGAGGGCGGCTGGCGGCATCGCAGCCTCCGCCGCTTGGGGCGGTTGGGTAGAGGCCGTCGGCTGCAGTGGGGTCATGCGCTCCCGGGGGAATGCCTGCCCCGCGTGCCGTTGCGGAAAGAGCCAGTTGGTGATCCGGCCGAGACGGGGTGCCGGTAAGAAGCGTGTCATCAGTAGCAAACGAGATGTCCACGCTGGTGCCCCAGATCGTGCTGGCCATGACCTCGCGCCTGTTGGTGTCCGGGCATCGTACCCGGACGCCTCGATGCCGTTGCTTCGCGGCGATCCGCGCTCAAGCGCGCGTCTTGATCGGGAAAGTTGTCATACAGTGCGCCTACCCTGGCAGCCGTGGTTTCTGACTTCACCGCAGCGTGGGTGCCGTATCAGCCGGGCCGGGAGTTCGCCGCCGCTGCGGTAGCGGCGATGCGCTGGGCCGAGGATCAGGCCGCGCGGCGCGGCCTACCCGCGGTGCTGGTCACCGACCGCAAGGGTGAGTACCACGGCGAGGCGCTGTTCGAGCCGTACCTGAACGGCCGGCACGCCTCGCCGCGCTCCCCGCGCGTCAACGTGCGTCCGGGGGCGGTGATCGCCCACGTACCCACTCCCGGAGCGCTCGAGGTGGCCACCCGGCTGGCTCGTGGCAACGCCTTGGTCGTCGTCGAGCATCCCAGCCCATGGCGGCTGGCTGGCTGGGCCGGCGTCGTCGGCGCGCTCGACCTCGACACCGGCGAGCCCACCACACTGGACCCACGGCTGCACAAGCACCTGGACGAGTTGGTGCGCTACGGCAACAACGGCTACGCCCGCGGGTACGGCCGCGACGGCGCCCACCGGGTGCTTGCCGAGATGGCCGGCGCGGGCCTGCTCGATCGCGACGTCGTGCTCAGCGCGCTGAGCGCCTACGACGTCTCCCCGGCCGCCCAGCTGGTCGTCAACAGCCTGATCGACAAGGTCGCTCCGCTATTGAACCGCCGCTGACCTGCACAAACGCTCGCCCTAAAAATCTTGGAAAAAGAGTGGCGGGTAATTGGGGCGGCCGCACATAGGAGAGGACGTCCGGTGGGTCCCTTCAGCGGACACACCGAACCGAGAAGAGCCTCATGCACCCGGAAGCCGAGGAGCCGACGGACGAAGTGGCGGGATCGGGACTACAACGGGAACCGACCCGCCGCGACGTCGCTGTCCCCGTTTCCTGGCTCGCCGACTTCGCCGGCACCCGTGAAGATCACGACTTGGACGAGACTGTCCGCGCGCTGCGCCGGCGCGAGCGCCTCGCCGAGGACGCCGACCTGGTCGACTGGCTGCGTCGGTCCGACTTCTCCGGCAACGACTATGAAATGTTCGCCACCGAGCTGGCCCGCTACGGCTACGCCGTCACGGTGGCCTGGATCCGCAAGGGCGCCATTTTCGGCAAGTGCCGCGAACGCGGCGCGGGGCTGCCCGAGCCGCCGCCCGGAGCGCTCAACCGTCCCGATGTCGCCGAGGAACTCGCCAACGAGACCGTGGCCACCGCGCTGAGGTCCTTCCGCAACACTGTGCTGATCCCTGGCCGCTGGAACCCCACCCGCGGCGCTTCACTGAAGACGTTCTTCATTGGCCAGTGCCTGTTCCGCTTCCCGAACATCTACCGCGCCTGGCTACGTACCGAAGTGCATCACCAGGAGCTGCTCGTCGATGAAGTCGCCGTCTTCGATCGGCCCGTCACCGGCGGCGGGCCCGTGGACCCGGCCCAGCTCGTCGCGCTGCGCCAAGAGGTCGGCGTCCTGCTCGCCGACGCTCCGCCGCGCACCCGCAGCATGATGGCGCTCATCTGGGCCGGCTACACCCAGGCCGAGGTCGCCGACCTGCTGAACCTCACAGAGAATGCCGTCCAGAAGGCACTGTCCTACTACCGCACCCGACTGACCCGCCTGCCCGACCGCCAACCCGCTCAGACTCGAAGGGGGGCATGACCGCCCATGCCACAGCCCGCCCCGGACCATCCGCAATCATCCTCAGCAACCGCCAGGTCGGCGAAATCGACCATCCAAACCAAGATCGAGCGCTCGTCGCTCGGCACCGCCGATGCCCGTGCAATGCGCGCCCGCACCTCCACCGCGACCGCCCGCGCCATCGTCGCCCGGGCGGCCGGCACCACGGCCCGGACCACCAACACCAGCCTCAGCCGAAAAGCCGGTAGAAAGAGTGGCGGGTAATCAGCCCACCAGCACATACGCCTACGGCAGGAGCGGTCCAACCGAGACCGCCGAACCGAAGGAGATGATCCACATGGCTCGAGGCGGCTCCCGCAGCGTGTCCCGCAGCGCCGGCACCGGCCGGTTCGTCAGCAGCCGCACCGCGGCCCGCTCGCCGCGGACCACCACAACTGAGCGCGTCGGTCGTGGTACCAGCAACAGCCAGACCGTCAACCGCAGCGCCAGCACCGGCCGGTTCGTCACTGCGGCTACTGCGGCCCGGCACCCGGGCACGACCATCACCCAGCGCGTCTGAGGCGAACCGACCGGCTGAGCCCTCTTCCCACCCGGGGAGAGGGCGCAGCCGGTCGGGGTTCGGTAGCTGGTAGCTGTTCAGCTCTCGTCACGGCGTCGGGCGGCGCGGCGGCGCAACGCGTGCGCGCCAGGACCGGTACCGACGTCCAGCGCCTCATGCCCGGTCCACGGTCCTCGGTGCCGCCCCAGCGCGTGCACCGCCACGCCGATTCGGCTGGCTCACCTCGAATTACTTTTTTTGCAGCGATTACCGGACGGCAAGGGACTGTGGAGTAACGCAGCGGACTCCATAGCACTGCATCGGACCGGCGGCAAGGCCCTGCGATCATTCCGTTACAAACTAGAGGTTGACTCCAACGGGTTTCCGGGGCGTAATGGAGTGACGTTCCCGCAGCGCCGGTTGGCGCGGTCGGCCACACACGCAGCGGGTAGGCATCCCGGACGGGGTGCCTGCCGTTGTTCGTGCCGACGCCGCGCGGGGGCGTGCAGAGATAGGAGGCCCCACATGAAGGATCGCCCGTCGGCGAAGTGAGCCGCCGCACCACCTGAACGCCTTCGTGGCGCTGGCGGTGGTGAGTTCCGATCTGTGGCTCGGCTTGGCCGTCTGCCCTATGCCCGCGCGTCGAAACGCAGCCCGCTGAGCGGGTTGTGGCGACGCCTGCTGCCTGGTGCCTGCCCCTGCGCGGGGTGGGGCGTGCTTGTTGACTCGACCATAGCGACTTGTTGCCGTCCCCTGCACACCTGAGGGGTCCGCCCGGCCGGGCGTCACCCGGCAGGGTCGCGCCTGCCCGGAAGCTGACCGAGTGGGCAGGCGTGACCCGCGGCCGATCCTTCCCATGCCCGCATCTGCAACCTACAACCTGATCGAGGAGCAGAACTTGATGTCGCACCACACCAACCTGTCCGAGACGAGGGCTAACGTCCCCGACCACCTTCACCCAACGCCTACCGCGGCCGTGCATGCGCCGCCAAAACCGAGGTGGTGGGCTGTTGGCGACACCTGACCAACGACACCCCGGCACGCCGACCCTGGTGGCTACGAGGCGGGGGCGGTGGGAGGACCGCGCCCAGGTGGCGATCATGCTGCTGATCGGCGGCGCAGCCGGCGCGGCGTCGTTCACCCACGTGCACGACGTCGCCGCCGCGCACGGCCAGCCGGGCTGGCTGGCCTGGGCCGACGCGATCGTGCTGGAGTTGATGTCGATCGCCGCCGGTCTGGAGCTGCGCCGCAAGCGGCGCCTCGGCACGTCGGTCGCCTTCCCCGCAGCGGTGTTCGTGGTAGCGGTGCTGCTGTCGCTGGCGGCGCAGGTGGTGGAGGCGGAGGCGTCGGTGATCGGCTGGATCGCTGCCGCCCTGCCGGCCCTGGGCTTCCTGGCGATGGTGAAGATCGCCCTCGCCCGCGCCGACTTCCACCCGGCCAACCAGACCACTCAGCTCGAGCGGACGAAGCCCGGACCGCCGCCCGTTGTCGACTCGTCGGCCCCGGACATCCACCCGCCGGTCCCCGTCACCGCCACCGCGGTCCCGGACTCCATGACTGCGGTCCCCGCCGTCACGGACCAACCGTCGGCGGTCCCGGACCGCCGGGACACCGAGGCCCCCACAGATGACGACGGACCAGAGGTCGCCGCGCTGGTCCCGGCCGCCCGGACCGCCGCCCGCACCCTCAATGCCAAGGGGGCACCGCTGTCCCGCAAGGCCCTCGCCCACCAACTACGCGCGGACGGGCACCAGCTGTCCAACGCCACCGCCTCCGCGCTCGTGCGCGCCCTGCGAGCCGAGACCACCCCGCCCACACCGGATCTGTCAGCGCGGGAGGCCGCGTGACAGAGCCTCGACTCACGTCTTCTGTCAGAGCAGGCCAGCGCTGTCAGACCCGCATTCACATCTGCCAGGAGACCCGGCAGCTGACACCACCTGACCAAACCTGTCAGCGCGCTCCCGCCCGCCGCAGCGGTCGGCCCACGCATTGCACTCCCACCACATCTTCGACCTTGGAGCAACAACGATGACGACCCAACCTGACGACCTCCACGGGCGTCGCCGACAGGATGCATGCCAACTCTCACGGCACCGTCGCACGGCACCCGTTGTGCCCGGCGGTTCAGCAGTCAGTACCGATCTCCGTTCTACCGTCCGCCTTGATCCTGACCCCCAACCCGACCCCTCACAGCCGCTCACAGCCCAGGTCAACCCCGCTCCCAGCAGTTTGGGACCGCTCCAGACAGACCCTCCAGTCTCGGGTCTCCCCCCAGCGGCTTCTGCCCATGGGTAAACACCTACCGACCGCGGATCCGCTGCTGCGCCTGCAGGCCAGCATCACCGCCCGCGACGACCGGCTCCTCGGTTGGCTCTACGACCACGGCGTGCTCACCACCGACCAGATCGCCGCCGCCCTGTTCCCATCCCTGGACTTCACCCAACGCCGCCTACGCCGCCTCACGGCGCTGCGGGCGTTGGACCGGTTCCGACCCAACAAAGCCGACGGCGGCTCCCACCCCTACCACTACGTCCTCGACCAACTCGGCTACGACCACGTCCACGCCCAACGCGGACTCCCACGAGGCCGCCGCGACCAAGCCCGCCGCCGCAAACACTCCCTCACCAACCGACCGGACCTGCCGCACCTGCTCGGCGGCAACCAGGTCTTCATCGACCTCGCCGCCCACGCCCGCACCCACCCCGACGGCGACCTGGTCCGCTGGGAGCCCGCGTCGGCCTACCACGAACCCGGCACCCTCTACCGCGAAGGCGCCAACCCGAACATCATCCTCGCCGGAGCGACCGGCTTCCCCCGCCCGGACGGCGCCGGGGTGTGGACCGAGCACGAACGGTCCGTGCCGTTCTTCCTCGAGTACGACACCGGAGGCGAACACCTGCAGATCCTCATCGACAAGGTCATCAAGTACGAGCGGCTGTACAGGATGAGCACCTGGGCATGGCCGGTGCTCTTCCACGTTCCCTCCGCACGGAGGGAGGCGAACCTGCGCCACCGCCTCGCCGCCGCTCCCGACCTGGCCATGCTCCTCGCCACCACCACCGCCGAACTGCGCACCGCACTCGCGGCCAGCCCCGCTCACCAGGTTTGGCAACTCGCCGGCCGCGCCGGTCGTCACCGCCTCATCGACCTGCCCTACATCGACGCCGACCACGACGACGAATACCCCACCCACGACCAGCCCGGATGAGCGGCCCGCCTGATGAGTGGAAGCGGGACACGTGGCGTGTGCGGCCTGAAGGCCGCACACGCCACCGAACCCCGCCCGCACGCGCAAACTCCGCGCCGGGCGGTGCCGTCGCCACCGCGAGGGCATGCACCGAGGCGACCGGAGCGGACTGCGCGCGCGTCGGACGGGAGCTGTCAGAGTCTGTCAGCCGCGCCGTGCGTCGCAGCGTTCGCACTCGCACTCACACCAGCGGCCCGCCGCTGTGAGTCGCGGTGAGTGGCGAACATCTTCACTTCCGTGGCCACCAGAGGTACCGTCCGCAGCCCTACACACACGTCGGAGCCACCGCCGACTCCGGCCGACGGAATCCGGCGATCGATCCCCAGCGAGTCCTAAAGCTAAACCGAAGGAGATGCCCATGGCCCCACACGTTGACCTCACGCCACGAGCCGTCCTGGGAGGGACATGGCCGCACGCCGTGACCAGAGATCACGCGCGAACACACTCCACCCGTCGCCGCCGACCCCGCCGACCCCGCCCACGCGGACAGCCGACGGCGAGGCCCCGACCGCGAACCCCGACTCCGAACCTGCCGTTCTCCCGGGGACGCTGTCGATGGCCCGCTACCTGACCGATCCCGACACCGAAACGGAGATTCAAGCACTGGCCGCCGAAGCCGGCCTTCCCACCGTCGACCAAGCCGCCACACTCGCCCGCCTGCTGCGCCTGCACCAACCTGCACCGCCACGCGCCGCGTGAGCTGTGCCCGCCCCCGTAGGGGCGGGCGCAGCTCGTCTCACCCTGAACGCTGGTCCCGTCTACATTGCGCGGCAGAGGGTGACCCCCGCTGCGCGGCCACACCACTATGCGAGTCCTGGACGCCCCAGGCCGACGCGAGAACGCCTACTACCTGTCGCCCAAGCTGCGTGACCAGAAGACCGCGCCGGAGCAAGTCTTCGGCCAGCCCCGCCCCGGCTGCAACATCGTCAACCTCCACACTGCCAGCGGCGACCAGCTAGCGCGGCAGGCGCTGGAGATCGGCCTCAGCATCCAAGATCGATGGTCGCGTACGGCTCCCACACGTACATCCCCTCGTCGCGGTTGAGGACGATGAGCTGGCAGGAGTTGATCATTGCGTTCGCGCTGAGGTTTGGAGCGGAGGAGAGAGCCTCGATGAGCGGTGCCGCAGGGCCGTCAGTGTTGGTGTAGGCCAGGCTGAGGTGAGGGTTGTAAGGCTCGGCCGGCTCGGGTACTCGATCCTGTCCCCAGACGTCCGCGATGGCGGCACGGATGGCGGCGCGTAGCTGCCGCACGGGCTCGACCGGGTCGACGGCGATCTGGATGGACTCGGGATCTACGTGGGGGGTGCCGATGGTGATCTTGAAGGGTGCCAGGGGCGCGCAGCGATTCTTGGCGGCAGCAACGATGGCGTCGACGTCATCGATAGCGACGTCTTGAACGAAGCCGATGCCCTGCATGGTGAGGTGCAGCCATCGGTTCGGGATGACATCAAGGCTGGGCTGCGAGGACAGCAGGGACCGGTACTGGTCGGCGAGTTCCTCGACCTCGGGTTGCCCATCAAAGGTGATGTGCCAGGTGTAGAAGCGGGAGCCGATTCCCCAACCCGGTCGCCAGTACCAGTGATTACGGACGTCGGTAGCGTGCGGGACTGCCATGGGTTCTCCAGGTATCACGGAAGTTGGCGGGCGGCGCCGGTGGCGCAGAACTCGGTGATGGCTGCTTGGACACTGCGGGCCTCGACGCTCGTGCGCAGCGACGGGTCGCCGGCGAGACTTCGGCCGACGCCGCGCAGGCGGTGCACCAGCGGGTCGAGTCGCTGTTCGGGTGGCAGAGCGAGCACCGGAGACAGGACCGACACCGCGCCGTCGAGGCTGCCGGCTTTGAGGTGCGCTGCGGCGGCCCAGATGCGGATTTGCGCCAGTGTGCCGTACGCGACCGAGGGATCTGCGGCGGCTTCCGTGAGGGCGTGCAGGGCGTGCTCGATGGCGTTGGCGGCATCGCCGATGCGAAGCAGCACTGAACCGGCGTAGTTGTGTTGGCGCACCGTGCCGCAAGCTAGGAGGCCACCTACCGGGTCACGGCTGGCATGTTGGCGGGCCTCCTCAGCCCGTTGCAGTGCCGCTCGGGCCGGCTCGGCAGCGCCGATCTCCGCCCACGCGTCGGCTTCCTGGCAAGCCAGCATGATCGCCGCGCTTCCCTCGGCGGCGTGGCCGTAGCCGCGTACGGCGGCGTTGGCCGCGTCCTCGAACCGCTGCTCCCACAGGTGAATCTTGCTGATTGTCGACAGGACCCAGGCGCGGAGCGTGTTGTCGCGGACGGTTTCAGCGCACATCCAGGCGGTGCGGGCCTGGGACTCGGCGGCGGCTGGGTGACCGAGGTCGCCGGCCATCCAGGCGAGCAATGTGCACAGGTAACCCGCCCAGGTGTAGAGCTCCCGAGTCTGGTCGGGATCCTGACGTCCGGTCTGCAAGAGACGAAACACGCGATCCGCCAAGAGGCCGGCTCGGGCGTAGACGATGACGGGTGGCTCATTCAGATAGTCGACAGCGATTCTGCGGGTGGAGGCGGCGACATCGTCAAGGGTGAAGGGCCCGACGTTGGAGGCTTGCGCCCATTCTCCGAAGCTGGCCGTACGTTCTGACACCGCTATCACCAATTCCGTCTCGTCCTGCAGAGCGCCGAGGTCCCACCGCAGAGGCTCAGTCATCGCGCCACGTGCTGCTGAGGCTGCGACGGTTCGATTGGGCATCGGGGCGGCGTTCCGGCCGCTCAGAACCTCTCGGTCCGCGTCCGGCATAGCGGCCAAGTCGTCGAGGTCGACCAGACAGCTCGGTTCGGTCCCGAAGACATGCGCCAGGGCGTTCAAGGCGGCCAAGGTGGGTCGACGACCGCCGAAGGGCCACCGCTCGTAATCGCTGATCCGTGCCCCGGTGAACGTCGCCGAACCGGTTCCATTGGTGTTCAGCTTCTCTGCCACCGCGTCCTGGGTCCAACCGTGAGCCTGTCGAAAGGCATCCCGAGGACGCAGTCCAAAGCGTCGCTGCAGCTCGGCCGCGATGGCGGTCGGCGTCGCGCCGAATCCGGCCAGTGTCTGGCGGACGTGATCGCGCTGTGCCTTGGTGCCAGTCGTCCTCGCCATCGTCGGACACCTCCTCCGTGTGGCCTCCCGTCGCACGGTATCGCCGCTCTGGCCAGGTCCGGTACGGGTCCTGGCGAGGCCAACGGCCCTCGGCTGGGTAAATCCACCTCAGTTGATCAATATTCGTGCAGGTCACAGGCGCGGCCGGGTGGGGGAAATTCTCGCCACTCGTGGGGATCCATCTGCATGGATGCGCTTGGCAAGCTTGCCGCACCGGATCACCGTCGGTCCGGATGTAGCCACCACCGGTGACTACATCAAGTCGCTGCCAAGCACTGTCAATCGGAGCGCCGCTGCCGTCAGGTTTCTCTCGGCCACCCGGCAGACCTCTCCCCGCTCGTGCTTCTCACCCTCGTGAGGATCCTCATGACAACTTCGAATGATCTGACCCGCTACGGCTATCGACAGGAACTCAGCCGCCAACTGCGATCGCGGGACCTGGTCGCGTACGGACTGGTGTACATGGTGCCGATCGCGCCGATGGCGATCTTCGGCAGCGTCTACGCCGGCTCCGGGGGCATGGTCACTCTTGCGTACGCCGTCGGTGTGGTGGCGTTGGTGTTCACCGCCTTCTCCTACGCACAGATGGTGAAAGCGTTCCCGATGTCGGGCAGCGTCTACAACTACGCCGGTCGGGGCATCAGCCCACCGGTTGGTTTCCTGGCCGGCTGGGTGATCCTGCTCGACTACGTGCTCGTACCCGGCCTGCTGTACCTGGTGGCGTCGGTGGCGATGCACTCCACCGTGCCGGCGGTGCCGGTATGGCTGTGGCTGCTCGGGTTCGTCGCGGTCAACACGATCATCAACTCGGTCGGGATCCGGCTGACCGCGATGGTGACCCGGGTGATGCTGGTCGGCGAGTTGATCGTCCTGGCGGTCTTCCTCGCTGTCGCCGGCTGGGCTCTTGCCTCCGGCAAAGGCAGGTTCAGCTGGGACGCCTTCTACAACTCCGACACCTTTACCTGGTCTCTCGTCGCGGGGGCGGTGTCGATCGCGGTGCTGTCGTTCCTCGGCTTCGACGGCATCAGCATGCTGGCCGAGGAGGCCAAGGGCGGGTCCCGGCAGGTGGGTCGTGCGATGGCCGGCGTCCTGATCCTGGCCGGGGTGCTGTTCATCGCGCAGACCTGGCTCGCGGCGATGCTCGTCCCCGCCCCCGACGCGCTGCTAGCTGAGGGCGATGTGAACGGCACTGCCTTCTACGACGCCGCCGCGGTAGCCGGCGGAGGGTGGCTGGCCACCTTGTGCGCTGTTGCGACGGCGATCGCGTGGGGGTTGCCGAACTCGATGGTCGCGCAGGTCGCCACGTCCAGGCTGTTGTACGCGATGGCCCGCGACCGACAACTCCCGGCCTTTCTGGCGAAGGTGTCGGTGCGCCGCAGCGTGCCGATCAACGCCACTCTGCTGACCGGCGCCGTGTCCCTCGCCCTCGGCCTGTACATGGCGACCCGGGCGGACGGGATCACGCTGCTGTCGTCGCTGATCAACTTCGGGGCGATGGTCGCCTTCCTCGTCCTGCACGTCTCCGTGGTCGTGCACCATCTGATCCGCCAGCGCAGCGGCAACTGGTGGGCGCACCTGGTCATGCCCGGCATCGGGTTCGCCATCTTGGCGTACGTGGTGGTGAACGCCAACATCGCCGCCCAGCGTCTCGGCTTGGCCTGGCTCGCCCTCGGCGTGCTGGTCCTCGCCGGCCTCTACCTGACCGGTCGGCGACCCGTGCTATCCGGCATGGCAGCCACTGAGGCCGCCGGGCGCGACATGGCGCGGGTGTGATCGCGATGGACCAGTTCACCTACCGGCCCGCCCGCGACGAGCTGGCCTACACCTTCGGCGGGCGTCTCCCGGTCGCGCACGTCCGCTCCGGGGACATCCTGCGGGTGCACACCGAGGACTGCTTCGGCGGCCTCGTACGGGGACCTGCGGACCTGCCATCGCAGGTGTGCCGCATGCCATACCTGAACCCGGTGTCGGGGCCGTTCTTCGTCGAGGACGCCGAACCCGGCGACACCCTCGCCGTGCACATCGCCTCCATCGTCCCCGCGAGGGACTGGGGCGTGTCGGCGACGTTCCCCTACTTCGGGGCGCTGACCTCGACTTCGCACACGGCCACCCTGCAACCGCCGCTCGATGAGCGGGTGTGGGTGTACGACATCGACCGTGCTGCGGGGGTGGTCCGCTATCACGCCACCGAGAGCGAGCACACTGTCGACCTGCCGCTGGATCCAATGATCGGCACCATCGGCGTCGCCCCAGGTGGCATGGAGTCCCGGTCCACGATCGTCCCCGACCACCACGGCGGGAACCTCGACACCCCCGAACTCCGTGCAGGCACCACCCTGTACCTCGGGGTCAACGTGCACGGCGCGATGCTGGCCCTCGGCGACGGACACGCCCGACAGGGTCAGGGAGAGGCGTGCGGCGTCGGCGTGGAGATCGCCACCATGACGACCCTGGCGGTCGAGGTCATCAAAGGTGCCGACACCGCCTGGCCACGTTTGGAAACGGACACAGCGATCATGTCGGTCGGCTGCGCGAGGCCCCTGGAGGACGCCTACCGCATCGCCCACCAGGACCTCACCGCCTGGACCGTCGACCTGTGCGGCCTACAGACCCTGGACGCCTACCAACTCATCTCCCAAGCCGGGCAGGCACCCATCGGCAACGTCTGCGACCCCAACTACACCGTCCTCGCCGCCGTCGACAAAGCCCTGATCCCGCAATCGCTGCCCGCCTACCGCGACGCACACGCCCGGCTGCGGAACCTTGCCGGCGCTCGGGAGTAGGGACATCTGATGACCGCCTCGATACCCCAACTGCCGCTGCGGGATGAGCTGTTCCTACTCGGACACCACGACGACACCGGCCAACCCCACCTCCACCGCCAAGCGCTGGCCCTGGGCATGGCCGGCGGCGTTCTGATCGACCTGTTCCTCGCCGGGCGTATCACCCTCGATTCCTACGCCGACCGCCCGGCCGCGGACCGGTGGCTACGCCTCAACTCCGAGCAGCCGGTCGGCGACCTGATCGCCGACACCGCCCTCGCCGCAATCCACTACTCGCGCGCCACCCCGACCATGAAGGCGTTCCTGCGCAGCTTCGCCGACGACCTGTACGAGCGCACCCGCGCCGGACTCGTTGCCGCCGGGATCCTGCACCACACCGCCCGCCGCCGCCTCGGCGGCCTGGTCCGCGCCGACGCCTACCTCGCCACCGACACCAAGTGGGCCGTCGTCGCCCGCTCCCGGCTGCGCTACCTCGCCGCCGGCCGTGAACAACCGAACAACCACACCGCCGCGCTCGCCGGACTCTTCGCCGTCCTCGGCCTCGCCGATCACCTCTACCTCGACGACGACGCCGCTACCCTCACCGCCCACCTGAAGACCATCGCCGCCCAACACCACCGACCCATCCGGGAAATCACCGCCGCCGTCGACGCAGCAGTCGGTGACCTCGCCACCGCCACCTACCGATGACCGCCGAGGAGACAACACCACCGTGGACCCCAGCCTTCGTATCCGTGCCGCCCGCTGGCCAGACAGGCAGACCGTCGCCGCACTGATCGCCGACGCCCTGCACCCCAGCCCGCTCGCCGCCTGGCTGGTCCCCGACACGGTGCAGCGCCGCCAGGTGCTGACCGACGTCCTGGCGGTGTGGGTGGAGCACGCGATGTTCTTCGGCGACGTACACCTCGCCGACGACCTCACCGCCGCCATCGTCGGCTTTCACCGCTACCGACCGATCCCGCCACCGGCCAACTACACGACCCGCCTCGTGAAGGCCGCCGGATCACATGCTGACCGCTTCATCGCCCTTGAGGGCCTACTCGCGCAGCAGCAGCCCACCGAGCCGCACTACCACTTGGCGTTCCTCGCCGCATCCCCAACCCATCAGCAGACCGGTCGCGGCGGTGCCCTACTCGCTCACCACCGCGCCCGCCTCGACCGCATCGGCCTGCCGTCCTGGACCGCCGTTCCCGCGGCGGCGGAGCACCTGCTCACCCGCTACGGATACACGCCCCGCCCGCCCCTCACCATGCCGGACGGGCCGAGCCTGCGCCCCATGCGCCGGAACCTTCACCGAGCCAGCGGCCCGACGCCGATCAATCCCACGCGACCGGTGGGCAACCGCTGGCAAGACCAGCACGCCTAACCCGTCCACCCCTCAACGGACAGAGGCTCAACCATGTCCCTCCATTCCGTCGGTGACTTACCAATTGCCCCTGACCAGCAGTGTTGTCCAATGCTGCCCGGCTCAGACCTGATCATCAGTACGTTCGATGGCCACCCAGAGGTTCCGCCAAAGGGTTGGGCGGTACCCCTCCATGTGGCATCCCGGCTCGCCTCGCACCATCGCGAACAATGGGCGGCGGAGACGATCTCCCGCGACCCATCCGCTGACGATCACGCAGTGGCTGACGCCAAGAGGTCGATCGACCGCCTCAACGCCACCCGCGTCGCTCTCATTGGTGAGATCGACTCATGGGTCGAGCAGGTGATCCGGCCTCCGCGCGGGGCACCGTTGCACACCGAGACGATCGGCTCCGTGATCGACCGCCTGGCCATCGCCTGGGTTCGGTGGAGGAGATTCACGGAGACCGCCCACCTGGGCCTGCGCGACGTCGATCCTCCGCTGGCGCTCCAGCAGTTCACCGAACTCACCGAAGCCTTCGACACCCTTGTGCTCGACATCCATGAAGGCCGCCGCCGAGTTCCTCCCTGGCGCACGCTGAAGAGCTATCGGGAGCCGCGATGAGGATCGCCGTCACCCTCAACGGCGCCGACAACGTCGGCAAGACCACGAATGCCCGCTGGTTAGCCTCGTCGATGCCGGACGTCGAGTTCACCGGGACAGTCGATCGGTGGGACCGGCGATGGGCCGAGGTGTCCCGACGAGACTTCAGTCAGTGGTGGTTCGTCGACAGCACCACCGACGAACACATCGACCTCGTGTTCAGCTCCCATGCCGCGCGGTGCGCCGGTGGTGGTCCCTTGGCGTTGGAGGACCGCGGCTGGCCGATGCTTGTGGCGACCTGCGCCGCGACAGCGGCCGTCAAGGACGGCATCTCCACCGCCGAGGCGCTCGCGCAGGTCGCGACCAAAGCACGTCGCTACGCCCCTACGCCGCGCCGTGAGCTGCACCTGCTGCTGCGCCACAGCAACCAGCCGGCGGCCGAGGCGCACCACGCCATTGCGCGTGAGGTTGTGCCGACCACCGAGCGCTACGTCGAGTATCAGCGGCGGCTGGCCGAGGCGATTGATCTTCAAGTCGATGGCGGGGAGTACCAGGCCATCGTGGTGCGCGGGGACCGCCCGCTCCTTGATGTGCAGCGTGAGATCCGCGAAGCCGTGGCGCAACTCGACGTGCCCGTCGCCCCGCTCCCACCGGACCGGATCGAGCACCTATGGGTGCTCGCTGGCATGTCCGAGAGCGGCAAGAGCACTGTCGGCGAGTTGCTCCGCACGGAGCACACAGCCACCCGCCTGAAGATCGGCTACCTCATGCAGCTTGCCGCCGATCGGCTCGGTACGGCAGATCCGTATCGCGAATGGGACGAGCTGACCCAGGCGCAGATGCTCACAGAAGAGATCCTGCGGTTCGCCGCGCTGAACTCGGGTTCACACCGGATCAGTCTGGAGAGTGCCCACCGCTTCGACGCCACCGCACACCTCCGCAGGATCTGGGGCCAGCGCTGCGAGATCCTGTTCCTTCGCCTTCCGGACGGGCTTCGCGCGCAGCGCGCCACCGAGACCATGGAATCGCTCTCCGCCCGCGACGCGATCAAGCAAAGCCGGGGCGGAGACCGGATCGCGTTGATCGCCGACACGGTCATCGACAACGGTCGCAGCCTGGCCGCGCTGAAGAGGGTGGTCACGGAAGTTGTTCACCGCAGGTCCGGGACCAAGGTTCCGCCGCACACTGACACGGCCATCCCTGAGTCCCTGCAACCGGTGCTCGCGGACTGCGTCGCCAGACTGACCGATTCTGAGACCGCGCTCGTCGCCGCCACCGGGAGCCTCGCCCATCAGGGCTGGCAGCCGGGATGGAGCGATATCGATCTTCTTGTCGTACGCGACACGCTGCCGCTGCACTGGCTCCAGACCAGGCGTATACCCCAGAGCGGACCGGCGGGGGAGAAGATCGCGCTGTCGTCGTTCACCACCCGGGAAATGCTCACCGGGTCGGTCCCACCCCGAGTACTACACGCGCTGCGACAGATAGCCCACGACGGCTACGGCGTGCTCTACCGCCGAAGTGACCTCGTACTCAACGCCTTCGACGCACCAACCGACGACCGCGCCTCACGCAACGAACTGCCGCTCGTGACGATGGTGCTGCGGCGACTCGCCGCGAACCCCGAGCCCGATGTCCGCGCTGTCTACAAGCACGTCGTACTGACCATGAAGATCATCCTGCGCGCCGACGGGGTGGACCTCGACGGCAGCGAGGAGGTTCGCCTCGCCTTCACCACCAGCCATCCGGACGCCGATGTCGACCTCCCGGCAGTGGCCGAGGTCAGCGGCGACCGCTGGCGACAGGACGAAACCCTGTCCCATCGGGTCCGCGGAGCCGCCGCCCAAATCCTCGCCTACCACGACAAGCTCGGCCGCACGGCCGCCTCTGACACCCCCAAGACGGAAGGATCAGATCTTCCATGACTACTGCCTTTGATGAGGTTCTTCACGCCGAGCGAGTGACCCGGCTCGGGGTGGGAGACACCACTCGTCCGGTCCGCGTCGTCCACGGTCTCGATGGCATCCGCACGGACGTGGCCGCGGAACAGGTACTTGCGACGGGGCGCAGCTTGTGGCAGCGATGGTGCGAGCACCCGGCGTACCGGCCGCACGATCTTCTCCTGGGCCTCGACGCCGGCGGCATCGTGCCAACGATCGCGCTGGCCTGGGCCAGCGGTAGCCAGTATCGGCTTGCCTGGAAAGTCAACCTCGACCTACCCAGGAAGCTCGTGTTCCACGAGCCGCATGCCCGGCGTCTTGAGGTCTTCGCCTACGGCGACTTCACAGGACTGCGCGTCCTCATCGTGGACGACGAGATCACCACCGGACTCACTCTGGCCAACCTCGTCGAGGCGCTTCGCGCGGCCGGCGCCGACATCACCGGCGCGCTCTGCCTCGTCGAAGACACCGCCGGAGAGGGCCGACAGCTACTCGAGCGCAACGGGGTCCCGCTGTGCGTACTGACAACGCTGTGACCCTCGCCGAGGAACCGGTGCGCCACCGCGGCGGGCGGTACCTCGTCCGACGTGAACAGGCACCGCTCGGCTGGCTCCTGCCGTATCGCCGGGCCAACGGAGAGACCCCGCCCCGACGGGCACGCCTCGACGCGGTACGTGAGACCGGGTGGCGCGTCGACTTCGGCTCTCGCGGACTCGGCGACCTGCTGCTCGGCCTCGCCATGGCACAGGCGCTTCACGACGCCACTCACGATCAGTTCGGAACCCTGGAGTACGCCGGCAGCCGGGCGGACCTGATCGCCCGGTGCACCCTTCCAGTCACGGTCACGGACGGCAACGGGCAGCAACTGGGCACGCTCGGCAGCGACAACGTCTTGAAGTTCGACGCGGTCCCGGAAGCACCGCCGACGCTGCTCGACCTCATCGACGCTGACATTGTCGAGGTCCATGCCGCGTTGCCGATGCGCTACTACCTCGACATCGAGCAAGCCCTCGGCGTCAGGCTCCCCGCATCCGACGACCCATGCCCCAGGTTCCGGTCGACCGTCACAGCGCCACAGCCACTGCACGTGGTCTTCGTGGCCACGACAAGTCGCCCCGACCGCAAGGACTACGGCATCGATAACTTCAGCGCCGTCGCCGAACACCTGATGACCCGCCACTCGGGCGCCTGGCGCTTCAGCCTGGTGACACCACCGGGCCACCAACCTGCGGCATCCGTAGGGCAGATCGAAGTACTTCACGGACCAAAGGCGGTCGACTGCATTGACCTCTTCGCCACCGCCGAGCTGGTCATCGGCAACGACACCGGCCTGACTCATCTCGCCGCGCTCACCATCCGACCGAACGGCACCCAGCCGCACGTGGTCGGCCTCTACGGACGACACGGCTACGCCAAGTGGATCACCGGATCGCCACACCACCACGCGGTGGCCACCCCGTTCTCGCACCTGATGTCGCTCGCCGACGCGTGTCCCGTGCGGGACCGCTACGACGACACCGTCTGGTCCACCGCGAGCGACCTTCGGGCCATTCCCGCCAAGGACATTGCCGACTTCGCGGGGCAGTGCGCCGGGTGGTGGCAACGATGATCCGGGTCGCCCGCTACCGCCGCTTCACCATGAACCGCACGTTCAACCTGGACATCGGCTCACACCGCCTTTTCGCCAAAGTGAACCCGAACCCGGTGGAGGCCGCCGCCGAAGCCGCCGGATACCAACGAATCCGCCACCACTACCGGGTACCAGGGCTGCATTCCCAACACCGCATCGGGCACTGGACCCTCACCCTCTACGACCGCCACCAACCAGATCTTCCGGACACCGGCCTGCTCCTCGACGCTCTCACATCGACCGACGCAGACAGCACGGCCAACCTCGATCGCGGGCTAGACGCGATCTTCCAGCACTACCGCCGAACCATCGACGCGACAATCTGCCGCGTCCCCGCCTCGCGCACCAACGGCAAGCTCTACCGCGACCGGGTCCAGCCCCGCGGCAGGCTGGACCACTACTACGGCCACGACCCGATCGTGCTCAAACTGGCCGACGCCGACGGTCTCCGACCCTCCGAGCTGCGAGAGACCACCCTCATGGTCAACGGACAGCCCCGACGGCTCGACTTTCCTGCCCTTGTCAGCGAGCTACGCGACGCCTTCCACCCCGACGAGCAGGTCTGGGCCGCGATGACCCAGGGCGACCCCACCGACTTCAACATCGGCCTCGACGCCGACAACCAGCCCGTCTGGTTCGACTACGACACCGCAGGCCTCAACGCGCTGCCCGGCGAGATCGCCTGCTTCCTCTGGTACCAGAGACTGCACGGCGCCTGGCTCGTCCCTCACTACAACACCGATGCCTACGCCGACCACCCGAAGGCACTCGCCGAAGCTGTCGAACCCACCGTACGGCTCAAGAGACTCTTCGACCGATCGGTCGGCATCGACTACCAGCACCAACCATCGCCGGCCCGGCAGCAAGCCATCACCCGATACCTCACGACGCTCGCCCGGCCACTCGCACTCTCCGCCGCCACGGATCTGCTCACCTGGATACGTTCGTACCTCGCCATGCGGATCCTCGCCGTCTACCCACTACAGCTCCTGGAACCTCGCGACGCCGCTCTGTCGCTGGGCCTGCTCGCCGACCTCTACGCGCCCGACGCCGACCTGGAGCAGATCCTCGGACTCACCACTCAGACGCTAGCGGAGCCGCCAACATGAGCCGCCCCATCGCCGTCATTACCGGAGCAGGCACCGGCATCGGAGCGGCCATCGCCGCCCGGCTGTCAGCCGCCTTCGACCTCGTCCTGACTCACCTGCACGACGACGCCGACCTCGCTGCGGTCGTCGAGGCCGCCCGCCGCCACGGCGCGCAGACCCACACCATCACTGGAGACCTGACCGCCGCCGACACCCAGACCGCACTCCGCGCCGCGATCGAGCAACACGCCACCCGACTCACGGCCCTGATCAGCAACGCTGGCGCGTACCCCCGCATCCCGTGGAGCCAGACGGACCCCGACGCCCTTCGCGACCAGCTCGAACTCAACCTCGTCACGCACGCCGCTGTCATCCGCGCCGTCACGGCCGCCTTCATCAACAACAAATACGGGCGCGTCGTCGCCGTCTCCTCAGTCATGACCCAGCTCGGACGCGTCGACCTCGCCGGCTACATCGCCGCGAAAAGCGGCCTGGAAGGACTCGTCCGCGCGCTCGCCCGCGAACTCGGCCCCCACAACATCACCGTCAACACCGTGCGGCCCGGTTCAATCGAGGTCCCCGCAGAACATCACGTCGTACCCGACCACGACGCCATGGTCCGACGCCAGCTCGACCGACAGTGCATCAAACGACGGGGCCAACCCTCGGACGTCGCCGCCGCCATCGCCTTCCTGGCCACTCCGCAAGCCGGATTCATCACCGGTCAAGCGATCAACGTCGACGGCGGCTGGCACCTGTCATGACCACCCTCTGGATCCGCCATGGAACCAGCCTCGACGGAATCACCCGACCCCACGCCCATGCCCGACCCGACAAGCCGCTCACCGCGCGCGGCGCGGCACAGATTGCCGCCACCGCCCACGCACTTCGTGACCGCGGTGTCCGGCCTGCGATCGTGTTGACCAGCCCGCATCCGCGCGCCACCACGAGCGCGCATATCGTGGCTGCGCTGCTCGGCGTACCGCTCGCCGCGCCGAACCCGCTGTACGCCGAGTGGCGTCCACCCAATTGCGTCCTCGGCAAAGGACCTGACGAGTACCCACTCGAGTACCAGACCTGGCGCAGGGACCGGTTCCGCGACCCGGACTCGGCCCTGGCCGGGGGCGAAAGCCTCACAGCGCTTTACGAACGGGCGACGGCTGCTTCGGCGATCCTCGGACACCCGGTCGAAGGACACAACGCCTTGATCGTCTCGCACCGAGTACTCATTGGTGCCGTCGCGGCGATCGCCGCTGGCGCGAGTTGCCCCGAGGACGTGTTCCAAGCCGCGCGCCGGTTCACGCTCGCACCGGCAGGGATCTGGCCCGATTCAGGTCAACTCCGATAGCAACGCGTCAGTGTTCGCGAGGATGAACTCTTTCAGGGCCTCAGGCTTCAGATCCACCTCAGGGAGGCGGTCGACAGCCACCCGATCCAGGGCATAGCCACCCCGCCCTGGATCAGTGAACTCCGGACCCGTACGGGCACTCTCGTCAACCCGTCTGAGCCGGCAGGAGACGAAGTGTTGTACGGACACCCCCTCGCCCGACGGCGAGCTGAACAAGAACACCTGGCTGAGCTGCTCTGCCTCGGCGCCCAGCTCCTCCTGCAGCTCACGGCGCAGGGCTGCATCGAGGGATGCGTCCGTCGGCTCAAGACCGCCACCGGGCGCAGTCCAGTACGGGGCTTGGCCGGGCTTCGTTCTCTTGATCAACACGAGCTGATCGCGTTCGTCCCACAGGATCGCTCGTACCGACCGACGCAGAATCTCACGCATGTAGACCCCTATCAACAGCTACCACGGCCTAGGCGAGTCGAAGTTACACCGTGAGGCCTTGCCAAGGACGAAGCCCTGGCTTATGCCGAAGCGTGCTTTAGCTCCGACTTGGGCGCTGGTCCCCGCCGCCTTTCTGACCTGCGTGGTACCTCCTGCGGGTCGAACTACGAGGTTGTCGGCTCCGCCTGAAACTGGATTTGAGCCAGAGTTGGAGGGGCGTCCGCTCCGTCCGCCACCGGCCCACCGGCCCGGCTCCACAAAGCCCGACGTTTCCCCGCTGCTTCACCGTCAGGTAGCGAACCCATCCGGCAGACGATGCTGATGACGCAGGGGCAAGGGCGTTCCGCAAACGATTCCGGGGCGTTCCACACCTTGACGGTGCTTCTCGAAGTCCGCACGGCAACTCATAGTCGGTCACTAGGAGGATGCGGAGAGTAGGCTTGATCGACTAGCCTCTCTGGGTTGTGGGGGCAATGTCTAGCGATGTCCGGCTTCAAGCAGAGCAGCGGGCCCGGGTCCTGATCGATCGGCAGCTTCGAGATGCCGGCTGGCTCGTGCAAGACCGCTCCGAAACGAACCTCTTCGCGGGCGCGGGTGTGGCCGTTCGTGAGGCGATCATGGCGAAGGGCCATGGCCGGGTCGACTACCTCCTGTATGTCGACCAGCGGGTCGCCGGGGTGATCGAGGCCAAGCCGGAGGGAACCCCGCTGTCAGGGGTGGAGTGGCAGTCGGCCATGTACGCCGAGGGCCTTCCTCCCCCGGTGCGGCTGAAGGCGCTGACCCGCGACGGACGGCTGCCGTTCGTGTTCGAAGCCAGTGGCTCGGAAACCCACTTCACCAACGGCTACGACCCCCAGCCCCGGGCCCGCCGTGTCTTTGCCTTCCCGCAGCCCGGCACCCTCGCCAGGATCGTCCGTAATGCGGAAGCCGACCCGAAGCAACCGACGTGGCGAGCTAAGGTCCGTCACCTGCCACCCCTGGATACAGCTCCACTGCGCCCAGCGCAGATCACTGCGATCGAAGGCATCGAGCGGTCGCTGACCGAGCAGCGGTTCGACCGGTCGCTGGTGCAGATGGCCACCGGCGCGGGCAAGACCTTCACGGCCGTGACCGAGTGCTACCGGCTGCTCAAGCACGGCGGCTTCACCAGGGTGCTCTTCCTGGTCGACCGCAACAACCTGGCGGACCAAACCTTCGCCGAGTTCCAGAACTACCGCACGCCGGGTGACGGGCGGCGGTTCACCGAGTTGTACAACGTCGACAAGCTCACCAGCGCCGGCATGCTGGGCAGCTCCAGCGTAGTGATCTCCACGATCCAGCGGGTCTTCAAGGTCCTCGCTGGCGACACCGCTCCCGAGGGCGACGACCCGGGCCTCGACGGCTTCGTGCCTGACGCCCCGGTCAGCGTTGTCTACAACGCTGGGATGCCCCCGGAGATGTTTGACCTGGTGATCGTGGACGAGGCGCACCGCTCGATCTACGGGGTTTGGCGAAGGGTGCTGGAGTACTTCGACGCGCACATCGTCGGCCTGACCGCCACCCCCGGTAAACAGACCTTCGGGTTCTTCCGGCAGAACCTCGTGTCGGAGTACACCTATCCGCAGTCGGTGGCCGACAACGTCAACGTCGACTTCGACCTGTACCGGATCAAGACCCAGATCAGCAGCCAGGGCTCGAAGATCGACGCCGGCACAGTGGTGCCGAAGGTCGACCGTCGCACCCGCGTCCAGCGGCTGGAAACCCTCGACGAGGACCTGGAGTACACCCACAAGCAACTCGACCGGGCGGTCACCGCCACCTCGCAGATCCGCCTGGTGCTGGAAACGTTCCGTGACAAGCTGTTCACCGAGATCTTCCCTGGCCGGCACACCGTCCCCAAGACGCTGATCTTCTGCAAGGACGACGCCCACGCCGAGGAAGTCGTCACCACCGTCCGCGAGGTGTTCGGCAAGGGCAACGACTTCGCCGCGAAGATCACCTACAGTGCTCGCGACCCCAAGGGCCAGTTGCAGGCGTTCCGCACCTCGGCGAGCCTGCGCATCGCGGTCACCGTCGACATGATCGCCACCGGCACCGACGTCAAGCCGCTGGAATGCGTGTTCTTCATGCGCGACGTGCGCTCCGCAGCGTACTTCGAACAGATGAAGGGCCGCGGCGCCCGCACCATCGCCCCGGCAGACTTCCAGGCCGTCACCCCAGACGCCACCCAAAAGACCCGGTTCGTCATCGTCGACGCCGTCGGCGTCACCGAGCACGACTTCGTCGACCCACCCCTAAACCGGGACAAGGGCGTCTCCCTCAAGCAACTGCTCGACAAGGCCGCCACCCTCACCCTCACCGAGGCCGAAACCGCCACCCTTGCCTCCCGCCTGGCCGCACTGGAACTGCAACTCACGCCCGACGAGCGCACGGAACTTGACGCCGTCGCCGGCGGCTCAGTGCGCGACATCGTCCGCGGCCTGGTCGACGCCGTCGACCCCGACACCCAAGCCCGCGCTACCGCCAACGCCACCGACCCCGCAGCCGCCGTCCAAGCCCTGCTCGACACCGCGGTACGCCCCATCGCGGCGAACCCACAGCTGCGGCAGCGGATCTTGGAGCTACGCCGCGCCCACGACCGGGTCATCGACGAGGTCAGCGTCGACGTGCTCCAAGACGCCTACGGCGTGGTCGACACCTCCCGCGCCCGGTCGATAGTCGAGTCCTGGCGGGCGTACCTGGACGAGCACCGCGACGAGATCACCGCGATCCAACTGCTGGCCGAGGCGCGCGAGCGGAGGATCTCCTTCGCCGACATCAAGGAACTCGCCGAGCGCATCCAGCGCCCGCCCCGCAACTGGACCATTGACCTCATCTGGGCTGCCCACAAAGCCATCGAAGCTGACCTCGTCCGGCACAGCGACCGGCACACCCTCACCGACCTGGTGTCGCTGATTCGGTACACGATCGGGCAAGATAACGAACTCGTGCCGTACGCGGAGAAGGTCCGCGAGCGGTACGCCGGCTGGCTTCGCCAGCAGGAGCAGGCCGGGGTGACGTTCACCGACGCGGAGAGGTGGTGGCTGGACCGCATGGTCGAAGTAATCGCCGTGTCGGCTGGCATCAGCCCCGACGACCTGGACAACGCCCCCTTCACCGAACGCGGCGGCATCGACGGTGCCATACGCGAACTCGGCCCCCGCACCGCCACTCTCATCGACCAACTCAACACGGAACTGACCGCGTGAGCCAGCCTCCGTCGCACTGGAAACCCACGACACTCGGAGAAATCATCGAGCGAATTGAGGCGGGTCGCTCATTTGCTGGCGAATCGAGGCCAGCGAACCTTGACGAGTGGGGCATTATCAAGGTCAGTGCCATGACGTACGGCACGTTCCGTGAGAACGAAAATAAGGCGGTCCCGGCCGACGCCGACTTCTCCCCGGTTGTTGAAATACAACCCGGGGACCTGCTCATCAGTCGAGCCAACACTCGTAACTACGTTGGCGCCTCGGTCCTCGTGGGCAATTGCCGCCCACGCCTGTTGCTCAGCGATAAAAGCCTGCGGCTTCACCTCATTGGCGCAGTGGATCGGCGCTGGCTTTGGTACGCACTTAACACGCCGAGTGCTCGAAGATATCTGAGTGATGCCTCGACTGGCGTTAAGTCTGGAATGCGCAACATTTCGCAAACCTCGCTGCGGGCAATGCCTCTTATGCTGCCGCCGCTCGATGAGCAGTGGCAGATCGTCGAGATCCTTGAAGACTACCTCTCCCGTCTCGACGCTGCTGAAGGGTTGGTATCCACGGGAAGGCGGAAGCTCCTCGCCCTGCGTCGGTCAATTTTAAGGGCGGTGATTAATCCGGCTGATCGGCCGATGGTGCCACTGCGGCAGCTTGTGGAGCGGATTGAAGCCGGCAAGTCCTTTGGTGGTGCGGCTGGTCCGGCAGCACCGGAGCAGTGGGGGATTATCAAGGTAAGTGCTATGACGTGGGGAGAATTTCGGCCGGAGGAGAATAAGGTGGTCCCGGCGGCAGCCGTTAATCCTCAGCATGAGATTCGTGCTGGCGACCTACTCGTTAGCCGCGCCAATACCGGTGACTATGTGGGCGCTTCTGTCCTGGTCGGTCAGGTCCGTCCCCGGCTGCTGCTTAGTGACAAGAGTCTCCGAGTGGTGCCTTTTGGCAGTGTTGATCTACGTTGGCTTTGGTTCGCGCTTTCTTCTCCTCATTCTCGCTCGCAAATATCGGCCAAGGCGACGGGCATCAAAGATTCCATGCGAAACATTTCACAGGCAAGCCTACTGTCAGTTGAGGTCCCGGATGCGCCGCCGGCCGAGCAAGCAGCGGATGTTGCCAAGCTGACGACGCATTTCGATGCAATCAAGGGTCTTGCGGACTCGTTGGCCGGTGCAGCCCGGAGGCAACGGGCACTGAAACGTGCGTTGCTTGATGCTGCGTTCTCCGGGCGGTTAACAGGGCGGGCTAGCGACATGGACATCGTTGAGGAGATGGCGGGTGTCTGACGCACGGCGGTTGGTCGACAAGCTGTGGTCGTACTGCAATGTGCTGCGCGACGACGGGGTCGGCACGATCGAGTACACCGAGCAACTCACGTACCTGCTGTTCCTGAAGATGGCGCACGAGCGCGAGACCCGGCCGCTGAAGCCGGAGCAGGTCGTGCCACCGCACTGCTCGTGGCAGCGGCTGCTGGACGCCGAGGGCGACGACTTGGAGTTCACCTACCGGCGCACCCTCGAAGACCTCGCCCGCCAGCCCGGCACACTCGGCACGATTTACCGTAAGGCGCAAAACCGCGTTCAGGATCCGGCCAAGCTCAAGCGGCTGATCGTCGACCTGATTGACAAGGAGAACTGGTCGGCCGCCGGCACCGACATCAAGGGCGACGCGTACGAGGAACTGCTGTCCAAAGGTGCGGAGGACATCAAGTCCGGCGCCGGCCAGTACTTCACACCTCGTCCGGTGATCCAGGCGGTGGTCGACTGTATTCAGCCGACCGTCTGCGACACCGTGATCGACCCGGCCGCCGGCACCGGCGGCTTCCTCCTCGCCGCACATGAGTATGCCTCCCGCCACGCCGAGACGCTGACCCCGGCCGAACGCGCCCACCTGCGCGACACCTTCGTCCACGGCGTCGAGTTGGTCGATGGGACCGCGAGGCTCGCCGCGATGAACCTGCTGCTGCACGGCATCGGCACCCCGACCGGTGAAAGCCTCATCGAGGTCAAGGACACGCTGATCGCCGACCCGGGCCAGCGGTATTCGGTAGTGCTGTCCAACCCGCCGTTCGGCCGTAAATCTTCCCTCACCATGTTCGGCGCGGACGGCCGGGAGGCACGCGAGGAACGGGAGATCGAGCGGCAGGACTTCGTCGTTACCACCGCCAACAAGCAGCTCAACTTCGTCCAGCACATCGCCACGATCCTCGACATCAACGGCCGCGCCGCCGTCGTCTTGCCAGACAACGTGCTGTTCGAGGGCGGAGCGGGAGAGACTCTGCGGAAGCGGCTGCTGCGCGACTTCGACCTGCACACCATGCTGCGCCTGCCTACCGGCATCTTCTACGCCCAGGGTGTCAAGGCCAACGTGCTGTTCTTTGACAAGAAGCCCGCTGCGGAGCGTCCGTGGACCAACCGGCTGTGGATCTACGACCTGCGGACCAACCAGCACTTCACGCTTAAGCAAAACCCGCTACGCCGCCACCACCTCGACGACTTCGTCGCCTGCTACCTGCCCGGCAAGCCGCGATCCGAGCGAGTCGAGACCGAGCGGTTCAAGTCCTTTACGTACGACGAGCTGCTCGGCCGGGACAAGGTCAACCTCGACATCACCTGGCTGCGAGACGACTCCCTGGAGGACATGGAGAACCTCCCAGCACCCGAGGTCATCGCCCGAGAGATCGCCGAGGACCTCACCGCGGCCCTTGCCGAGTTCGAGGCGGTCGCCGCAGCGCTGGAGGCCGCCGCGTCCGAGAAGGCGCGACTCCATTAGCAGCAAATGATCTTCCGTCGCTCTCGGCACCGCTGTGAGCAGTCGGTGGGACCGAGGGTGTTGATCCCCGTCTCCTGTCCGCCAGCGAATTGGACATTGGCCAAGGCCTGGGGACGGTGAGAAAGGTGTCGAGGCAAACGTGACGGCGTGGCCCGAGCGCGAACTGGCATCCGATCGCTAGCGTTCCCTCATGCCCATTCGCTGGAGCGCCCATCCATCAACAGCCACAACTTGGAGTTTAACTCTGGTGGGTCAGAGCAACTCGCGCTGCGGTGAACCGGTCCGCCTGTGAAGCGAACTGGACTAGACTCATAAGCAGCGGTGTGGCAAGGGCGTGACCATGCTGGGCGACAAGGCCGCGATAGGTATCAGCCAGCACGGGTTCCACCGGATCGGTAGTATCGGAACGTTCTTTCATGGCGGCTCTGATCCCGCGGAGCACAACCGGCAATCGGTCCGGACGCATCCAGGATTTAGTTAGGCAGAGCCCCAGCAAGATTCGCAGGTTCATGCTTGCCGCGGCCTCGTTTGGTGCGCAGCGGACCAAGCCAACGGCTGCGGCCGAGATCCAGCCCTCGACGTCGTCGAGCGCTATGTCGGCGCGTTGCTGCACTGCGGCGAAGGTGAATTCGAGGACGTCGTTGGGGTCGGCCCATGCGGCGGCGCGGCTGATGGCGAATGCGGCACCCCGCGGCCTCCACGCGTCCATCGTGGCAGCGAGGTCGAACGCAGCACGGCTGAAGCCGAGGTCGGCGTAGTAGTTGTAGATGAGGGTTGCTTCGATCACTGGCAGTAGGTCGCGTTGCAAGCGTCCCTGGTTGGCGAGGTGTCGCAGCAAGTCGACTGTGCCGAAGGTGAGTACTCCGAGGTCTGCAGCGACGGTGCGAAGCACCGTGTCGTCGCACCAGAACGGGACGCCATCGGTAGCCGCCATGTCGAGCGATGCCAGCCAATCAGATTGACCCGGCATCTCCTTGAGGGTTTTCAGCTGCGGCCACGGTCGCCGCACGGCGTCGCGCAGGATATTGCACACCTGTTCGGCCTGATCGGCTAGGCCATCCGCTTCGGACTCCTCGATCGTGACGACTCTGGGCTGGCCAGCAGCGGGATCCCAAGTTATCGACGTCGTGGACCGTAAGCCCAAAGATTCGTGCCCGTGTAAGGCATCACGGTAGGCCGGGTCGGCCGCTAGAACCTGCCCGAACACGGCTAGGAGACGGGAGCGAGTACCGGCATCCAGCAGGGCCAATGTGTGTGCTGCGGTGGTGTCGAGAACCACGGGGTGATCTAGCGCGACCGCCACGGCCGCTCGGCATGGCGCCTCGTGGACGGGGCTGTGGGAGCGGACAAAGCCCGCCCCGCGTTGCAGGGATACCTCGGCATAGCTGGCGCCGGTCGCTTCCGCCAGCAGACCCACGGGCAATTCCGCGTTGTGGACCTTCGCGAAAATGTCCTCTAGGGCTTCATGCCGAGCGCGAAGATCCGGGATAAGGGCGGTTAGTGGGCGATCTTTAGGGATTTGAACCGCTTTGAACACGGTACTGTCGGGGAAACGCTGTGTGTAGCCGGCGGTCGCTGCGTGTAGCGCAGCTAGGTCCTCCGTCGACGGCGTGAGTTCCTGTCGTCGCAAGCCGGCGTAGAGCTGGGCGATGAAGACGCCGACCAATTGCTCGTCATCAGGCCATCGGCCCATCGTCGACAAGGCGCGCGGCACGAACTGGGGACTGGCGTCGTACCTAGCCGCGAGACTGATCGAGGTCATCGCGTCGTGGCGGTCACGGGGCGGCACTGGGTCGCCGTTGGGCGTGAGGGCGCTCCAGGCCGCTGGGAGGTCGTTTCGGCGGACTAGTGAGTGCACCAGGGCCCAGCGGGCATTTGAGTCGTAGGGATCGAGCGTCACCAGGGCACGCGCTTGTTGGGTGGCCTGCTCCCAGTCACCGGACTCGTCATGGATTTCGAACAGAAGGGCTCGGGCACTGAACTGTCCCGCCCATCCCGGACCGCCCATAGTCAGAGCGGACTCCGCAGTCCGGCGTGCCGCCTCCAGGTCACCCGCATCTCTGAACTCGCGGGCAGCCATCAGCATCATTCGGGGCTCCGTCCAGCGCTCGGCACCGGCTTTTAGGACTTCGGCGGCTAGCCGCGGTTCGTCTCGATCTCGGTGTCGTTCGGCTAGGGCAATGGTCAAGGTGGGGCTTTTCCCGGCCCCGGTCCGGAGCGCCTCCATGCTCCCCCCGTCTGCGCTCATGGCCTGCTGAATGACCCTTATCTCGTGAACTAGGTCCGGATGAGTCCTTTCGAGGCCACCGAGATCGGGTACTGACGCACCAAGCTCAGCCAAGCTTCTGGCCGCGATGAGGATTTCCGCATCGTCATTGGCCCTGCTCAGCGCAGTCTCCCAGGCTGTGATCGCCTCGGACGTATTATTCTGGGCGGCAAGTTCGAGGGCGAGAATTTCAGCTTCAGTAAATGGGTCGTCAAGGCCCTCAGATGCTGCGCGAGCCTGATCGAATCTTCCGGTCCATGCGGCGAGTTGCGCGGCCTCGCGTCGCAGCCGTGGATCGGCTGCCTCGGCATCGCTTGCGTCGCCATCAGGCAGTGGTTGAGTTAGTTTCCATGCTTCGACGTGGTTGCCCCCCAACGCCGCCGCCTTCACAGCGACCAGTATCGCTGCGACGCTATCGCCTTGCCATGTGCGACGGGCATTGCGTGCCCGGATGGCCAAGTCCCCTGCCTGCAATGCATCAGCCAGGCGATGGACCGTCTGCCCGTAACGCCCCCGCGATAGCAGCAACTCCGCCGCCAGGAGAGCACTTCCACTGGCACCCTCGATTTCGGCGGCCTCCAGCGCCAGCGTCACACCACCATTTAGGTCCCCGACCCGGACCGTCAACCGTGTCAACAGTTGTAGTTTCAGGGCCCGATCACCTGGTGACTCGACGTTCCAGGCCGATATCGCCCTGATGGCTTCCTGCCATTCCTCCCGATGCGTGGCGAGCAGACAACTTGCCAGGGGGTGCTGTGCCGTTGCGGCCTCCAGAATGCGTTCCGCTTCCGGCGGGTCAACCTCGGACAGGCACATCGCGCGACGTGCCTGCCAGTAACCGGCGGGGAACGCACCTCTATCCAATCCGGCGGCAAGGTAGCGAGCCGCTGCTGTCGGCCGTCCGTAATCAACGGCCAGCTCGCCCAGCCAGCAGACCACGTCAGCGGGAGCATCGGCGTACCAGCTTGGTGGCACCTCCGCCCACTGCCTGAGCAGAGCACCCCGGTCACTGGCCGATGTAACGGCCTGCACCACCTGCTCGGTGAGCGGCCACGAGCCGCGCAACTCCAACGCACGGTCGCGGCGCCACGGGTGTAGCTTCCTCACCTGCTCCATGAACATTTCAGACTCAGAGAGGCGGTCCAGGATAGACCGCGCGGTGGTCGCTACCGCCTCGCGCGTCGCGGACCCTTCCGCTCGAAGGTGCTCGACCTCCCAGTCATGGGCGACTGCGGTCGCGGCCGCAGGGTCCTGGGCACGCAGGAATGCGGCCAGGACCAACATCAAGACCACCTCGGCGTCGCGGCTGCGTTGTTGCTCGTCCCCTGGAAGCAGCAATGCCAGGCTTTCGACAGCGGTGGACAGGCTCTTCGCGCTGCCCGTCCGGAGCTGATCTTGTGCTTCCGGCCGCGCTAGCCAACTACGCAGTTCCGACCATTTCAACCTGACGCCGCGCTTGCGGGCCTGCCTGGCAACACTCCATGCGACACGCAAGCGGACGGTTGCTCGGCTGGCCTGTCGCGCAAGGGGCCCGGACGCCAAGCCGCCAGCGGCCTTCAGCATGGCTCCTGAAACGACGGGTTCCATGGATTCTCCCGATGTTGGGCCCAGTCGTACACCTTCGCCCATGGGGCGCGCGATCACCCTAGTCGGGGCCACCGACAAGTCTCTGTGCACGACAGGCGCGGGCGAACCCGGGGCCAAGCCCAGACAAAGTGCTATCGCCCTCTTGCCATGCTCGCGGTTCCCGAAGAGTCGGCTTTTATCAGCTCTTGATTACCGGGAAGGTACACCATCCGAATAGGTCTACTCCTACCTAATCTCGGCAACGGTGTCGATACCGCCCTGGCCTAATCGAGCAGCCCGCGTATGGCGCTCGCGAGGTTGGCAAGCCTTTCGTCTGCGCGGTCGCGTCGGTGTTTGACCCATTCCTTGCCTTCGGCGGCGATGCCTTCGAGGACGTGCAGGGTGTGACTGAGCCCGGCAGCGTCTAGCGACAGCTCAGCGATCTTGGTTGGGTTCTCGTCGTGCTGGAGCGTCCCGTTGTCAGGATCGCTCACTTGGATTGAAATGGGTTCTCCGTTGAACAGAGTCAGCTCGAAGGCCTGCTGTCGGGTGGCGATGCCGTCGATCCGTACGGCGGCGACGGCGTCGAAACGGTAGTTGAGCCGTTGGGTGGTGCGGCTTGCGGAGGTTTCGAAGTCGAGATCGATGTTGACCTGCCGGACACCGTCGTCGGTGAGAAGAAACAGCAGCAGGCGATACCGGGAGTACCGCCACGGTCCCTGCGGGTAGCGGGCCTTCTTGCAGGAGGGTGCCGGCGCCTCGATGAAGGCGTGGGCGATTACCTGGCTGGGGCGGAGTCGGTACTGCTGCATGGCCTGGTCGACCAGGACCTTGCGGTCGCCTTCCAACCAGGTGGCCATCTCGGTGTCCGACGGCTGGTCGGACAGCTTGTGGCACCACCGGTGGTATGCCGCCCAGCGGGCCGTGTCCTTGTCGTTGCGTTCCGCTTGGTCGTCGGCGACCCTGCGATGCTCGGCGACGATCCGGAACGACGATCGCACCGCCGGCACCGCGGACGCCACCGCGAGCACGAACCAGCACGTGCCGGACAAGGGGGCGCTGGTCACGACGGCAGGAACGGCCCAGAGGCTCCCCGCGGCAAGGAGGGCCAGTCCCCCGACGTGGAGGGCCGTGGTCCTGGCGGGGTTACGCAGCTGCTGACGGTACGACGTCAGCGTGTCTCGTTCCCATTGCCCTCGGACATCTCCCACCAGGTGTCGGACGAGCCAGGCGACCCGTTCGGCGTCGATGCGCTGTTCCCGGTAGAGCTCGACCACCTCGTCGCGGAGGTGCCGCCGGATCCCCGCCGTCTGGTCGAGCCAGTAGGCCCGGTCGGTTCCTTCGGGCACGTACCGGCGGAAGTAGCGGTCGAAGAGCCGGTCCACCTTGCGGGCGAAGCCTCCCGGTGGCGCCTCTCGTCGCCGCTGCTGGGGCGGACGGATCTGGGCTTCCTTCGCGCGCAGCCGTGTTCCGCGGTAGTACCGGTCCGCCCCACCGACGCAAAACGCGGCCAGTCCGACCAGGGCGGCGAGTAGACCGAGGAACGGGTCGAGCGTGCCGCGGGCCGCCACCAGCACGATCATCTGCACCACCGCGAGAGTGAACACGGCCGCGCCGGCGCCGGCGCGTAGCCAGTCGCGCAGCGCAACAGCAGCGGGTTGCACCGGTAGGGTCCGAGGCTGCGCGGGTGTGGGATGAAAGAACTTCCAGACGCGGTTGAATCGGTCCTCCGCCGTGCGCTGCGAGTCCGCCAGGGCGACGGACTTTCGCCACATCTCTTCTTGCATCGCGCCTTCGAGCAGCGCCTCGAGGTGGCCGTAGATCGCGTCGCGTTGACGCCGGTTCAGCGCATCGATTTCCTTAACCACGAGGTCTGTCTCAGCGGCGCTGACCGGGGCCAGGAGGTGGATGATTGCCTTCAGCCCCGCGGTCCACTCGTCATGGTCGTCGAGATGGGGCAGGCTGGCGCAGATGGCGGTGAGGCGATCCAGCTCTTCGGAGGCGAGTTGGCGCAGGGTACGTCCGCTCAACAGGGCGATCAGCCGGTAGAACTGGACCTCCGTGGTCACATACCCGCCGGCGACCGCCTTCTCGATGAGCTCGCACGCCTGATCACGAACTCGCGCGTCGAGATACTTCAGCGCGAAGGCGAACTGCTCCTCCGGACTCGGGTTTGGCGGCAGCCGGTAGAAGTTGATGTCACCGTGGACTACGCCTGCCTGTACGTCGACGTGCGCATCTCCTTGGGCAACGTTGGTCGCGGTCGGGGTCGTCATCACATGCCCCGCACCACGGCGATGATCGCCGCCAGCCGCGCCGCCAGCTCAGACACGTCGGCGACCAGGCCCCGCAACCGCTTGAGCGCCACCATCAGGCCACTCTTCTTCTCGGCTGTGCCCGCCGAGACGCATGCCGTCGCCGCCTCCAGTTCCGACTCGGCTGCGGCGTAGGTCTCTTCGTCCAACTGTCCGTCGAGGTGGGCCTGCTTGAGGTGGGTTCGCAGGTCTGCGATGCTCGCTGTCAGATCGATCGGCTGATTGGCGCCAGCACCGACGGTGACGTTGCCGTAGATCTGCCCGGCCTGCACCCCGACGTGGGCGTTCCCGGTGGCGATGTTGCGGTTGGCCATTGGCATCGTGGGGCTCCCGTCCCGGTCCGCGCCGCCTCGGCTGGCCGGCCCGTCGATGATCAGTTCTCGCGCCAGTGCGGCGGCGAACGCGGCGGCGTGACGTGCAGCCTTCGGTTGCCAGTTCTGCCCGTCGCTGGTCGATTTGCTGCCGTCGGCGTGGTCGCTGATGCCGCGCACGACCACCACGGGCAGGGCACGGTTGAGATGGCCCGCCTGGGCCACACCGGCCGCTTCCATCTCGATCGCTACCGCGTCGTTGTAGTGCTGGCGGATCCAGCGGGCCTGTTCGGAGATTCCCGAGTCCTGCACCACTTCCCCTGCCGCAATCGGCCCGAAGTGGACTTTGGGCGCTGCGCCTGCGGGAAGACCCTGGCGCCACGCGGCGGACCTGTCGACGTGGTGGGCGATCTGGTCGGCCTCGTGGGGGATCTCCCACGCCTTCGGCCGGGCCTTCAAACCGTCGTCCTCGCTGGTACCGCCGTGGTAGGCGTAAATTTTACTGGCGACGACGACATCACCGAGTCGGATGTTGGGCCAAAGGCCACCGGCGACTCCCACGAACAGCACAGCGGCCGGGGAGAACTCGGCCATCGCCCGCTCGGCGAGCACCGCGGCCGGATGATTGCCCTTACCGACCAGCCCTAAGGCGACCCGGCAGTCGCTCTGACTGATCCGGCCGACCTCGAAGCGGGTGCCGGCGGGGTGCCGCCTTACACGTAGGTCGGTCAGTTGGTCCCGGACCGCTGCGTATTCAAGGTCCAGCGCCGTGAGGATCACGACAAAACCGCTGTTCGTGCTCACGCTGTCTCCCTGTCTGCCTCGCTGAGGGGTCGCATCATCGGAGGGTGAAGAGTCGTGCGGGGCCCGGGACGGAATAGCCGAGCGGGACGCCCGCCATCGGTCTTGCGACTCGGCCCGGCGGGGACGATGAAGCCGTCCACGCTCTGCACTTTCCGGTAGAAGTTCCGCGCATCGAGCGGCACGCCCCACACCGCCTCGTAGACGTCCTGAAGCTCGGAGATCGTGAAGGTCGGACCACAAAAGGCGGTGGCGAGCGCCGAGCGCTCCAACTTCTCCCGCGCACGGTCGACCCCATCTGTCAGGATCTGCTCATGGTCGAAGGCGAGTTGCGAGTCAACGGACAACGCTTGCTCCACAGGGGTCCAACACGCCTGGGATGCGTCGGTGCCGGCGACCGGCTCGGGTAGACGAGGGGCAATGGCCAGGTAAGCCACGGAGACCACCCGCCCGCGGGGGTCACGATCCGGCGCACCGTAGACGCCAAGTTGTTCGAGGTGCAACTGATCCGGCCCCAAGCCAGCCTCCTCGGCAAGCTCCCGATGGGCAGCCATCATCAGGTCTTCCTTCTCGTGGCCGAGGAAACCGCCAGGCAGAGCCAAGGCGCCCTGATGGGGCTCGATCCCACGCTCGATCAGCAGCGCATGAAGGCAGGACTCCCGCAAGGTGAGGATGACGAGGTCAACCGTCAGTAGAACCGGTGGTGGCACCCAGTGATCGCCAGACATGGCCCGACCATAGACTTACTGTCACTCTGACAGGAAGACCGCTGAGTGTCGGATTTCAGCGCCAGTGCATATGGGTTGGCTTCTATCAACGCTTGACTACCGTGAAGAGCCAGACAGCCAAGTCACTGGCCAGGTTGCGCGCCGTGGCACCCGAGCTCGCCGAGCTGTACGTCCTGGAAGGAAGCACCCGATGAACGACCAGCGCCTCCGGCTCGACCTGGCCGCCCTGGCCGACGAGGTCACCTCGGTCGACCTACGGGACCGTACGCTGCGCACGTCCCGCCGGCTCGGCATCCAGCGGACGGTGGCCACCTCCGCCGCCGCGCTGGTGCTGATCGCGGCGGCGACCGGCACCGCGTTCGCCATCCGACCGAACCAGTCCCCGAATCCGTTGCCCGCCGACACCCCGTCGGTCACGGCGACGCCGACGCCGTCACCCACCCCGACGCCGTCCGCCACCGCCGGTGACACGCCGGGCGCCCCGCCCAGCAGCGAATCCAGCACGAACACGCCAGCCGTGCAGTTCGGAAAGCTCTTCTACGGCCCGGTCGAATTGGCCCGGCAGGGGACGACGTGGGACCTGCGGTCCTGGCGCCCCGGCGGTAGCCCCGTCCGGTTGCTGACGCTGCCCGACATCGCGGTGAGGGGCAACATGGGCATCTCCTCGGACGGCCACCGGGCGGCTTGGGTGGACGCCGACAACGAACTCTTCGTCGCCGACGCCGACGGCTCGGACAAGCAAATGGTGCGTACGAATGTCGATCCCTATTGCGTGGGCGCGGCCTGGTCGCCGGACGGGCGGCAGTTGCTGTTCCGCGAGTTGCAGGAGCCGGGCGGCCCGGGCCGGTTCGGGCTGTTGGATACGCGTTCGCCGGGAAAGACTGTGCGCTGGTGGACCACGAAAACTGAGGCTTGCGACGCCCTTTGGTCGGCGGACGGCCAGACCATCGCCATGACGCGCTATGACGGCGTATCCGGGGTCACGCTCTACGGCAAGGACGGTACGAAGAAGCGAGATGTCCCTGGCTTCTTCCCGGATGGTTGGAGCGCTGTCGACCTTGTCAGTCTCTCCCCGGACGGGTCACTGATCGCCCTGTCGCGGCAGAAGGAGCGTGGGGACCGCGGCGATGGCGTTCGTGACCTCAGTGTGAACGCGTTGCTGGACACCCGAACGGGCGAGCAGGTTTCGTTGCCGCTGGGCGGCCGGAAGCTGCGGCAGGTGTATTTCCAGGCCGACGGTTCGATGGTCGTACGGGTGCAGGACGGCAGTGGGTACGCGGTGCTGTTGGTGGACGAGGACGGCGAAAAGGTGTCCGAGACCGCCGAGCCGGCGAGCCTGAAGGACATGCAGGTCCTGGCCGTCACCGACTGACGACTGGTACGGGCAAAAGGGCGGGTCACCCTCGGGTGGCCCGCCCTTTGCGCTGTCCGCAGGACCTCCCCGAAGAAGGTTGCCGCCGCGAACGGATTCGACTGTCGGATAGCAGCGCGCGGCGACGGCAACTCGCCACAGCCGGGGGCTCGTCTTGGGTGGTGTAAAGCTCGATCACCCTCCACAAAGGATGGAAACGATGAACGTCGGCCCGTCCGGCCACCGCCTCCGCCCAGTGGCCGCAGTTGACCTGGTACACCGCCGAGGAACACGGCCAGGCGCAGAACGACCCGGCCCGCATCTGGCGGCGTACCCCTGCCGGAAGCTGGCAGGTGGTGCGCGAGGGTCGCCCCGGTGCCGACAAGGACCTCAGCCCGATCACCGTCTCGCCGGACGGCCGGCGGGCCGCCTGGGTGGAGGCGTCCGCCGCTCGACTGGTGATCAGCGCCTTCGACGGCACGAAGCGGCACACCATCCCGACCCAGGGCCAGCGGACCTGCAAGCCGGAGTGGCTCGACTCCGGCCGGGTGCTCTACGGCCTGGGCCGGGACAAGGACTGGACGATCGTCGCCGTCAACGCCGACGGCACCGGCCGGAAGGTGCTCGCCAGCCACCAGGCGAAATGCCCGGCGGTGTCCAATGGCTGGATCGCCCAGCTCACCGACCGGACGGTGAGCATCCGCAACGAGGGTGGCGCCAAGCGCTCGATCAGCCCGCGCGTTCCGACCGGGTTGGCCATCGGCGGGGTGGCGGCGATCTCCGGCAGCGGCCGCACCCTGGTCATCAGCACCTACACGCCCACCCCCGGTGGATGCGGCTGTGGCTCGCGGTTCCGCAACTACCGGGTCGACGTCGCCAGCGGAGCCGCCACCGAGCTGGTGCCGCTCGACCGGGCCTGGACCAGGCCGACCGGGCACGGCGAGGCCGTCGACGCGGTGATCCTGGGCGACGGCGGCCTGGTGGTGCAGGTCAACGCCGACACGCCGGCCGGTTCCGCGCCGGACTACCGGCTGGTCCGGTACGCCGCCAACGGCCGGGTGTTGGCCGACGCCGCGGTGCCCGCCGGCCAGCCGTGGGGCGGCCTGCTGGGCTGAGCCACCGGTGGCCCCGCCACCGGCTACGACGAGAGGACCGGCCGCTCACGGGGGTGGCCGGTCCTCCGCGCACGGTCAGCCCGCGCCGGGGAGGCGGCCCTCGCAGCGCGCGTCCGGCTCGACGATCGGCCGCCGGGGCATCATCCAGTCCAGGGCGGTCTCCTCGACCGGCCAGCCGCGTACCGACACGAGGCTGTACGGCACCTGCGCCGCCTGCGGGCAGAGGACCTGCGACTCGACCTGGCCGTTCGGCAGGAACCGCACACCGGCGGCCTGGTCCAGCACGATCGTCGAGGTGTCGGTGACCGTGATGAGTGCGCCGAGGACCACCTCCGGGCCGGCCGCGTCGGTCGGCGGGGCCCCGGCGGCAGCCTTCTTCGGGGCGACCTCGATCGCGGCGGTGGGCAGCAACGGCACCCGGAGGAAGACCGCTCCCATCACCACCGGGAGCACGGCGGCGACCGTGAACGCCAGACCGTGGGTCAGCGCCGGGGCGATCCGGCCGGGGACCGGGCCGGTGAGGAGCAGGGTGGCGGCGGGTGGCACGGCCAGCAGCGCGGCCGTCGAAAGCTCACCCTCCTGAAGGGCCGTCCAGATCGCCGGAGTCAGGATGCCGTACGCGAGCACCGCCGCCGCCACCGGCAGCGCGACGGTGACCACCAGGGTCCGGGTCGGTTGATGCGGATGCAGGTAGCGGGTACGCAGCGCGAGCAGCCACAGGCCGAGCATCAGCAGCGACGGCAGGAAGCGGAGCTGCCACGTGAGCGCCCCCAACGCGACCGCCGCGGTGAGCACCCAGCCGGGGGTACGCGCGGTCCCCGAGGCAAGCAGCGACCGTTCCGGGTCGAAGCGGTCAGGGGCGCTGAGCCGGAGCAGCCGACCGAGCACGCCGAACGCGAGCACCACGACGGGGAACGCCCACACCAGGGCGATCAGCAGGGCGCTCAGCAGGCCGAGCGGGCTGACGTACTGCACCAGCAGCAGCATCGTCGACATGTCCTGTCGGCTGAGCTGCCACAGCCGCAGCACCAGGAGTAGGACGGGGAACGCGGGCAGGAGGGTCAGCAGCCACTGCTGCGCCTGCCGCGCCCCCGCCATGCGGCGCGGTTTGCCGTCACCGAGGTCGGTGGCGATCCGGGGTGCGCCGGCGCTGGTAGCGCGATCCTCTCCCACGGCCACTGCCGCACCTCCACCTTCCTCGCCTCGGGTTGCTCCTGCTCCGCGACCGGCTGCCCGGGGTTGTACTGCTGCTGCCAGCGGAGGTTGGCGTTGTACGCGTTCTCCCAGGTCGAGTCCTCCTCGTCGTTGGCCGACGTGTACAGCGCGAGGTCGACCAGGTCGCGGAGCGCCCGGTTGGGGCCGGTGTTGACGCCCCACCTCTCCTGGGGGGACGAGCCGATGTCCCAGTGCCGCAGCGGCTTGGTGTTCCTGAGGGTGACCGGGAAGCGCTGACCGTCGTCGCCCGGCCGGTCGGCGGTGACGAAGCCGGCGAGGATCGCCGCGTCGGTCGTCACGGCCTCCACCTCGCCGTCGTACAGCTCCTGGATGCATTCACTGATCCGGTTGCGGCCCCTCGGCGTCGCACCGGCCTCGGTCAGGCGCTCGATCGAGGTCGAGGTGGTGAGCGAGCAGACCGACCGCCCGGCGAGATCCTGGAGGCTGCTCACCGGCCCCTTGAAGCTCTGCAGGGTCACCACCGACTGCTCGGTGTGCAGATAGGCCGAGGAGAAGACCGCGCCCTCCTCCTCACGCTTCTTGTTGATGCTGTACGAGGCGATGACGAGGTCGACGGTGACGAACCCGTCTCCGTCGCTGGCCTGTCGCCGGGCCCGGTCCTCGCTCTCGATGGGCAGGAAGCGCACCTGGGAGCGGTCGAAGCCGAGGAAGCTGGCGATCATGTAGGCGATGTCGACGTCGAAGCCCTTCCAGACGTTGTTGGAGAACCGCTGGGAGATGCCGGGCTGGTCGTCCTTCACCCCGATGACGAGTTGCTGCTTTCCCTTCATGCCGGCCTGCTCCAGCAGCTCGTCGCGGGTCGGGGGACCCACGGCGAGCACGATCGGGACCAGGGCCGCCGCCAGGACGGCCAACGCGACGACAAGTCCCACCACTCGGATCTGACGGGTGCGTGTGGTGCGCGTGGGTGTGGCCGGCCCGGCGGGGCTCGGCTCGCTTGCCTGACTCAACTCGGCCTCCCCGCTCGCCTGGCCCCGGTGACCGGCCCTCCATTGTGGGGTCTGCGAGCGACCCGCGGCGACCCGCCGCGCGTACTCCAGCGGAGCGCATGATCAACACGGTCTGGTGCCTCTCTGCATGGTGCCGATCGGTCGGCCGTCCGGGCGCGTCCGCGGCTCGACCGGGGGAAGGTGCTGGCGGATGACCTCCGCCACTCATCGGATCGGAGGCACCGCGCGTCGCGGCCCCGGTGACAGACTGGTCGCCGCAGGCAACGGGTGTCGTGAGGGGGCGCGGGTGGGCTGGCGCAGTTTTGTCGCGGTCGGGGACAGCTTCACCGAGGGCATGGACGACGCCTACCCGGACGGCTCGTACCGGGGCTGGGCTGATCTGGTCGCGACCCGGCTCGCCGCCGAGGCGGGCCCCGACTTCCGGTACGCGAACCTCGCCATCCGGGGCAGGCTCTTCCCCAGCGTGGTGGCCGAGCAGGTGCCCTCCGCCGTGGCGATGAAGCCGGATCTGATCAGTTTCGCGGCCGGCGGCAACGACGTGCTGCGCCGCACCTTCGACCCGGACACGCTTGTCGCCCGCTTCGACGAGGTGGTCCGGCAGTTGCGTTCGGGCGGCGCGGACGTGCTGCTCTTCCGTTTTGCCGACGTGATGGCCCGGCTGCCCGGTCAGCGCCTCGTCGCCCCCCGCGTGCGGTTGCTCAACCAGGCGGTCGGCGAGACCGCCGAGCGGCACGGCGCGATCATGGTCGACCTGTACGCCGACGACACCTTCCTCAATCCGATGCTCTGGAGCACGGACCGACTGCACCTCTCCGCGGCCGGGCACCGACGGGTCGCCGCGCAGGTGCTGAACGCGCTCGGGGTGGGCTGCGACGAGGAGTGGCTGATGGTCCCGCCGCATCCGGCGCCGTCGCCGTGGCTGGCCGCCCGCGCCGCCGACCTGCGCTGGGCCGGGCAGCACCTCGCCCCGTGGATCAAGCGGCGGATCACCGGCCGGTCGTCCGGCGACACGGTGACCGCCAAGCGTCCGTTGC
Organism: Micromonospora orduensis; assembly: GCF_006228125.1. Classification (GTDB taxonomy): domain Bacteria; phylum Actinomycetota; class Actinomycetes; order Mycobacteriales; family Micromonosporaceae; genus Micromonospora; species Micromonospora orduensis. The sequence continues at coordinate 55,914 of NZ_VDFY01000170.1, forward strand.
TCGGGCCGATCGTCGACTGACGGTGCGCACCCTGCACACCGCGCCACTGCTGCGGCGCGCCCCCGACGGCGAGCCGGTGCCGGAGCACGCCGTACTGGTCGACGGCGACCGCGTCCAGGCCGTCGGCCCGTTGGCGGAACTGAGCGAGGCGTACGAGGGTGTGCGGCTCCGCCGTTGGCCGGGCACGCTGGGGCCGGGGCGGCTGCACGAAGGTCCGCTGCCGGCGGCACCCACCCCACGCGAGCGGGTGCACGCGCTGCTGCGGCACGGAGTGACGGCGGTGCTGGCGGAACACCTCGCCGATCCGGCGCTGCGGGCCGCCGTCGACCGGAGCGACCTGCTGGTGCTGCCCGCACCCGTGGCGGTGACCCTGCGTCCGGGCGGGCGGGCCGACCTCGCGGTGCACGGCGCCGACGACGCCTGCCTGGTGACAGTGGTCGCCGGCCGGATCGCCCACCGCCGGGCCTGACCCGACATCACGTGGGCCGCGTCGCACCCGATGGTCGGTCGACGGGCGGAGTTGCGGCGTAGTTTGGGGATCATGTCTGTGCCCAACGATCCTGATCCCCGCCTCCAGTCGTACGCGGACCCGCAGCGGCTGGTCACCACCGAGTGGCTGGCCGAGCACCTCGGCGACGAGGGCCTCGTGGTGGTCGAGTCCGACGAGGACGTGCTGCTCTACGAATCCGGTCACATCCCGGGTGCCGTCAAGGTCGACTGGCACCTGGAGCTGAACGACCAGGTGACCCGGGACTACCTGGACGCGAAGAGCTTCGCCGAGCTGTGTGCCGCGAAGGGCATCGGCCGGGGCGACACAGTCGTCTTCTACGGCGACAACTTCAACTGGTGGGCCGCGTACGCCCTCTGGGTGTTCTCGCTCTTCGGCCACGCCGACGTGCGGCTGCTCGACGGCGGCCGGCAGAAGTGGATCGCCGAGGGCCGCGAGTTGACCCGCGACAAGCCGGCCCGCCCCCGCGCCGACTATCCGGTGCCGCTGCGTGACGACGCGCCGCTGCGGGCGTACCGCGAGCAGGTCATGGCCCACGTCGCCGCCGGTCGGCCGCTTGTCGACGTCCGGTCGCCGGGCGAGTACACCGGCGAGATGCTGCACATGCCGGACTACCCGCAGGAGGGCGCGGTGCGCGGCGGGCACATCCCGGGTGCGGTGAGCAAGCCGTGGAAGTCCGCCGCCAACGAGGACGGCACGTTCAAGTCCGCCGACGAGCTGAAGGCGATCTACGCCGACCAGCTCGGGTTGAGCCCGGACGACGACGTGATCGCGTACTGCCGGATCGGTGAGCGGTCCAGCCACACCTGGTTCGTACTGCGGTACCTGCTGGGCTACCCGCAGGTGCGGAACTACGACGGTTCGTGGACCGAGTGGGGCAACCTGGTCCGGGCGCCAGTGGTCAGGGGCGACCAGCCCGGCGGCCTCGCCAACTGACTGATCCCACAGTCCCCGCGCGACCGCGACGGCCGCGCGGGGACCGGTGGTCAGCCCGCGAGGGCGACCACGCCGCGCAGGTCGCGGACGATGCCGGTGATCTCGCCGGTCTCCGGGTTCCAGCGGGCCAGTCCGGCCGGTTCCAGGCGGAGCAGCACGGCGCCCTTGTTGTCCCAGCCCAGCACCGGGCAGCAGCCCTTGGCGCGGTCCCGGCCCAGGTCGAGCAGGTGGGTCACGGCACCTGTGCGGGCGTCCAGCACGGCTGCCCCCTCCGCGCCGTCGATCTCGCTGCTGACGATCCACGCCCCGCTGGCGATCCGGCCGCCGTGCAGCCAGCCCCGCCCGTAGAACTCGTTCACCTGGTACGGCGCGGGCAGCGCGTCATCGGTGATCCGCTGTTCGGAGCGGACCTTGGCGTCGCGGGCGGTCCGGCTGCGCAGCGTCAGGCCACCCGGCTCGCCGATCATCTCGATCAGCGCCGCCTCGCGGCCAGCCGACGGGTCGGGTGCGACCACGTCCCAGGCGGACACGTCGACGGTGCTCGCAGTGTCGGCGTCCCGCTCCACCGCGTACGTCCGGTCGTCGCCGCCGACCAGCACCCGGTCGCTCGCCCAGACCACCAGCTCCAGGTAGCCGTCGAGCGGGATCCGGCGTACACCGGCTCTGGTGAGGTCGACCATGACCAGCTCGTTGGTCTGCGCGAAGGCGGCCCATCGGCCGTCCGGCGACAGCACCCCCGGTTTCAGGGCGGCGGCCTCGTTGCCGTCCTCGTCCCGGGTGGGGGCCAGCGTCACCACGTCGAGACTGCGCACCACACCGTCGTCGCCGAGGACCCGGACCGGCCCGTCGGCGCGTCCCTCCTCGTCCAGGGGCTGGAACAGCGCCAGCGCCTGCCGGACCGGCCGCTCGGACAGCGGGACTGTCGGCGGGTCGGCGAGCCGGGCCAACGGGTCGGGTG
>NZ_VDFY01000041.1 GCF_006228125.1 Micromonospora orduensis
GGGGGAGACCGTCAGGGTTCCGGTTTCGGTGTTCAGGGTTGCCGGGGTGCCGACCGGGACTGTCAGTTGGTCGGGGCCGTGGCCGATCGGGAGGCCGCCGAGGACCGGTACGCCCAGGTCGCCGAGGCGTTCGGTGAGGACGTCCACGATCGTGGTGTCCCAGCCGTCCCCGCAGTCGGTGAACTGCCCGACCGCCACCCCGGCCAGCCCGTCCAGCGCGCCGGCCCGGCGCAATTGGGTGAGCATCCGGTCGACCTTGTACGGAGGCTCCTGCACGTCCTCGATCAACAGCACCGCCCCGGTCAGGTCGGGCAGGTCCGGTGTGCCGATCGACGCGACGATCATGCAGAGGTTGCCGCCGAGCAGGGTCCCGGTGGCCCGACCCGGAACGCGGACGGCGAAGGTGTCCTCGGCCGGCACGGCGCTGACCGACACGTCCTCGGTGGTCATCAGCGCGGCGTGCAACGACTCGGCCGAGCGCAGGGGGGTGCGCTCGTCCCGCCAGGCGGCGCCCGGGCCGTGGACGCCGGCCAGCCGGGCGCCCCGCCACAGCGCGAACTGCAACGCCGTGATGTCGGAGAAGCCGGCCACCACCTTCGGGTCGCGGCGCACGGCCGCCATGTCGATGGCGTCGACGATCCGCTGGACGCCGTAGCCGCCCCGGGTGCAGATCACCCCCCGGATCTCCGGGTCGGCGAAGGCCGCGTTCAGGTCGGCGGCGCGCACGTCGTCCGTACCGGCCAGGTAGCCGTGCCGGGCGTACGCGTTCGGCGCCGGCACCGGCCGCAGACCCCAACCGGTGAGCAGCTCCACCCCTCGTGCCACCCGCTCCGGCGACGTCGGCCCGGATGGTGACACCAGTGCCACCGCGTCACCCGGGCGCAGCACGGGAGGGCGGACGACGGCGCAATCCTCGCTGATCACAAGCGCAGAGCCTAGCCACACCGTCAGCGCGTGGCCGCCACCGGTGGTGCGGACCCGTGGCGGGGCGTGGCGCCTCGTCCCGCACCGGCTAGCCTCGACGGGTGGCAACCGCGCTGGTGATCGAGAACGACCCGACGGATGACGCGCGCCGGCTGGGTGAGTGGCTGACCGAGGCCGGGCTGGAGCTGTGGGTCGTACGCCCACACGCCGGCGACGAGCTCCCCGCCGACCTGGAGGGGTACGCGGCGCTGGTGGTGCTCGGCGGCGACCAGCAGGCGTACCCGCTGCCGGACGGCTCGCCCGGCGCGCCCTGGTTCCCCGCCGTGGAGGGCCTGCTGCGCAAGGCGGTCCGCTACCGGGTGCCCACCCTGGCCGTCTGCCTGGGCGCGCAGCTGCTCGCCACCGCGCACGCCGGCCTGGTCGAGCGGAGCCCGTCCGGGCCGGAGATCGGCCCCGGCGTGGTCGGCCGGCGCGACGCCGCCGAGAACGACCCGCTGTTCCGGTACGTGCCGCTGATCCCGGACGTCCTGCAGTGGCACTCCGACGAGATCACCGAACTGCCCCGGGGCGCCACCCTGCTGGCCGCGTCCACCCGCTACCCCCATCAGGCGTTCCGGCTCGGCGACCGGGCGTGGGGATTGCAGTTCCACATCGAGTGCGACACCGCGATGATCGCCGACTGGGCCACCGACTCGGCCCAGCTCGCCGAACTGGGGTACGACCCCGAGCTTGTCGTCGCGGCGTGCGACTCGGTGATGGTGGACGTCGAGGAGGTCTGGCAGCCGTTCGCCGCCCGGTTCGCCGCGCTGGCCCTCGGCGAGCTGGACGACAGCACGATGCGGCGGGGCCTGCCGCTGCTCGGGCACTGATGAGCCGGCCGACCAGGGCGCCGGGGCGGCTCGCCCGCTACGGCTTCGGCACCGCCGACGGCGACGGCGGGGCGCGTGCCGCCGACCTGCTCGGCCCGGACGGGCTGGGGCTGTGGCGACCGGACGAGCAGGAGCCGGTCGACGAGCCGGCCGGGGAGCTGCTGGCGACGCTGTCCCGGGCCGCCGACCCGGACCTGGCGCTGCGCCAACTGCACCGCATCGTCGAGACCGAACGCCGCACGACAGGCGACACCGCGTCGCCGCTGCTCGCGGACCTGCACGCCGATCCCGGCCTGCGACGGCGGGTGATCGCGGTGCTCGGCGCCTCGTCGGCGCTCGGCGACCACCTGGTGGCGCACCCCGAGCACTACCAGGCGCTGCGTACCGCCCCGGACGGGCTCGCGCCCTCCGCCGAGGGCCGGCTGGAACCCGCAGGCGACGGCAACCCGGTGGCGGTGCTGCGGACCGCGTACCGGCTGGCGTTGCTGCGCATCGCGGCGGCCGACCTCACCGGCGGGCGCGGCCTGGAGCAGACCATGGCCGCGCTGTCCGCGCTGGCCGACGCGACGTTGGCCGCGGCGTACGAGATCGCCGTCGACGAGTTGGCCGAGGGCGCCGAACGGCCCCGGCTGGCGGTCGTGGCGATGGGCAAGTGCGGCGGCGGCGAACTGAACTACGTCTCCGACGTGGACGTCATCTTCGTGGCGGCCGAGGACGCCGACCTGCCCGCCGCGACCCTGGTGGCGACCCGGCTGATCCACATCTGCGGGCTCGTCGCCTGGCCGGTGGACGCCGCGCTGCGCCCGGAGGGCAACCGGGGCCCGCTGGTGCGTACCCTCGCCAGCCACCTCGCCTACTACCGCCGGTGGGCGCGCACCTGGGAGTTCCAGGCGCTGCTCAAGGCCCGCCCGGCCGCAGGTGACCTGCCGCTGGCCCAGGAGTGGATCGACCAGCTCGCGCCGTTGGTCTGGCGGGCGGCCGAGCGGCCCGAGGCGGTCGAGGACGTCCGCGCGATGCGCCGCCGGATCATCGACCACATCCCGCCGAAGGAGCTGGAACGCGAGATCAAGCGCGGCCCCGGCGGGCTGCGTGACATCGAATTCGCCGTCCAGCTGCTGCAACTCGTGCACGGGCGCGGCGACGAGACGCTGCGGGCGCCGGGCACCCTCCCGGCGCTGCGGGCCCTGGTCGCCGGTGGCTACGTCGGTCGCGCCGACGGCGAGGCCCTGCTGCGCGGCTACCGCTTCCTGCGCAGCGTCGAGCACCGGCTGCAACTACAGGGCCTGCGCCGTACGCACACCGTGCCCACCGAGCCGGCCGCGCTTCGCTGGCTGGCCGCCGCGCTGGGTTTCACGGCCACGCCGGGGCGCAGCGCGGTGGAGAGCTTCCGGGCCGAGTGGGTCACCCACGCCACCGAGGTACGCCGGCTGCACGCCAAACTGCTCTACCGGCCGCTGCTGGAGTCGGTGGCCCGGGTTCCGGCCGACGGGCTGCGGCTCACCCCGGAGGCGGCCCGGCACCGCCTGGAGATCCTCGGGTTCGCCGACCCGGCCGGGGCGCTGCGTCACCTCCAGGCGCTCACCGGCGGGGTGAGCCGCACGGCGGCCATCCAGCGGACCCTGCTGCCGGTGCTGCTCAGCGAGTTCGCCGACGCGCCGGAACCGGACCGGGGGCTGCTCAACTACCGCAAGGTCTCCGACAAGCTGGGCAGCACACCCTGGTACCTGCGGTTGCTGCGCGACGGCGGTCCGGTCGCCCGGCGGCTGGCCCGCGTACTCGCCCTGTCCCGGTACGTCGCCGACCTGCTCGCCCGTGATCCGGAGGCGTTGCGGCTGCTGGCCGAGGAGAACGAGCTGGCGCCGCGCTCCCGCGAGGTGCTGCGCGAGGGGTTCCTGGCGGCGGCGGCCCGGCACACCGATCCGGTGGAGGCGACAAGCGCGGTGCGGGCGCTGCGACGTCGGGAGCTGGTCCGGGTGGCCTGCGCCGACGTGCTCTGCCGCGCGGGCGCGCTC
>NZ_VDFY01000040.1 GCF_006228125.1 Micromonospora orduensis
ACCCGCGTCGGCGTGGGGGTCGGGTTCGAACCGCCGCCGCCGATCTGGACGTCGATGCAGGAGTAGAAGGCGTTCGCGGTGTCGGAGATGTTCCACACCGCGAGGATCTTCTGCCGCCCGGAGAAGCCGCCCAGGTTGACGGTGTGCGAGACCGTCGCGCCCGGCTGCTGGCCGTTGCCGTTGACCACGCCGACGCGGGTGTTGCCGATCCAGTACTCCCAGTTGCTTGTGGCGTGTCGGGCGGTGTTGACCCAGGTGAAGGTCAGCGAGGAGCCGACGGAGGTGGCCGGCCAGCCGCGGCTGTCGTCGTTGAGGACGGCGAACTGGGCGATGCCGGCGTTGCAGCTCTTCAGGCCCTTGGGCCCTTCGACGCTCTGCGGCTCGTACTTGATCTGCCCGCAGTCGGGCACCCGGCCCTGCGCGCAGAGCGCCTGCCGGCTCGGTGGGGCGGAGACGTAGCCGTGTGCCTGCGCGGGGGCGGCGACGGTGAGAGTGGCGGCGACGGCGCCCGCCGCCACCAGCGGGACGGTGATTCTTCGACGCATCGGGCAGCTCCTTCTCCAGGTGCGGTGAGGTGCCCCAAACGTAATTTAAACTTTGTTAACAGTAAAGAGCCTGGTCGATAAATACATCGATGGTGACGAGTTTTCCCTCAGAGTCGGAGCAGGCCGCCCCGGTCGTCGACCTCGTCGGCCGACTCGTCGTCCAGCCAGACGCCGCCGTCGGCGAGGTAGCGGAAGCGGTACTCCCCCGGCGGGAGCTTCACCGTCACCGTCCGGGTGCCGTCGCGGCGTGCCACCAGCTCGTGCCGGCCGGGCTCCCACTCGTTGAAGCAGCCCACCACGCTCACCGGGCCGGGCGGGGTGTCCCGGGGCAGGCAGAAGGTGACCCGGGTCTGATTGCCGAAGAGTCTGTTGCGCTTGATCACTGCGATCCTCCGGGGGTTGCGGGGGTTCACCCGGCACAACGGACGACACGCCGGCACCGACACGCCGCCCGGCGGCCCGGACGCCGACATTTCGCCCCACCCGGCACGACCCTGAGGAAGTCTGTAGACACATGTCCTGATACGGGGGGTTCCGATGGCTACGTGCGAGGTCTGCGGCAACGACTACTGGATGGCGTTCGAGGTGCGCACCGTCAGCGGCGACGTGCACGTCTTCGACTCGTTCGAGTGCGCGATCCACCGGTTGGCGCCGATCTGCGAGCACTGCCAGATCAAGATCGTCGGGCACGGCGTCGAGGTCAACGGGCGCTTCTTCTGCTGCGGGCACTGCGCCCGCACCGTCGAGGGGGCCGAGGGCGCCGAGATCCGCGACGCCGTGGGCGCCCGCCCCGCCTGAGCGACACCCTGCGGTACGGTCGTCCGATGCGGCCGTTCCCGGGCGTCCTGCCCCCGCCGCGCTCCTGAGCGGAGCGCCGCGCCTCAGCCGAGCGGGTGACTGACCCCGCCCGGCCGCCCTGCCGTACGCGCTCCGTCGACGTCGTCCCCGTCAACGGCTCACCCTTCGGAGCGCATCCGTGTCCACCTCCCGTACCGCGCGCCCGGTCACACCGGCGCCGGCCACCCGCCACGCCCGCACCGGCCTCATCCAGATCACCGTCACCGGAGTGCTGTGGGGCACCACAGGCGTGGCGGTGCAACTCCTGCGCGGAAGCACCGGGCTCAGCCCGGTGAGCATAGGCTTCCACCGCCTCGCGATCGCCGCGCTCGTCCTGCTGGCGTGCACCGCGGGTCGACTCGGCGCCATCGTCGCCGCCCTTCGCGCGGCTCCCGTACCGCTGCTGCTCACCGGCGTCGGCCTCGGCCTCTACCAGGCGCTCTACTTCGCCGCCGTGGCGCTCGCCGGGGTCAGCGTGGCCACCGTTGTCAGCCTGGGCCTGGCACCTGTGCTCGCCGCCACCTGGGAGTCGCTGCGGGCCCGCCGGATCCCCGACCCGCTGCGCCTCGCGACGCTCGGCACCGCGGTGGCCGGCCTCGCCCTGATCACCGGGGCGACGGCGGACCCCACCGCCGCGGCGCCCGCGCCGCTGCTCGGCCTGCTCGCGGCCGCCGGGTCCGGTCTCGGGTATGCGGTGACGACGCTGATCAGCGGGCACGTGTCGCAGCGCGCCGCTCCGATGACGCTCACCACCATCTCCACAGTGGTCGGCGCGCTGACCCTGCTGCCGCTGGCCCTGGTCGCCGGCGTCGCCGTCCCGGTACGCCCCGACACCCTGGCGCTGCTGCTGCACCTCGGCGTGGTCACCACCGCCGTGGCGTACGCGCTGTTCTACGCCGGCCTGCGCACCACGCCGGGCAGCGTCGCCGCCGTGCTCACCCTGCTCGAACCGCTCACCGCGGCGGCGCTGGCGGTGGCGCTGCTGCGCGAGCCGCTCCCGCTGCCGGTCATCGCCGGCGGCGTACTGCTGCTCACCGCCGTCGCCGCCACCTACCTGGCGCCGACCCGGGCGGGCTCCCCGTGAACGGGCCCGGCCTACCATCGGTGGGTGCCCCAGCAGACCACCGAGATCCACACGGCCTCCTTCGCCGACCTGACCGCCCGCACCTTCCACGACCTGCTCAAGCTGCGCATCGACGTGTTCGTGGTGGAGCAGAACTGCCCGTACCCGGAACTCGACGGGCGGGACGTGGAGCCGGGCACCCGGCACCTCTGGCTCACCGACGGCGACGCGCCGCTGGCGTACCTGCGGATCCTCGCCGACCCGGCCGGCACCGCCCGGATCGGCCGCGTGGTGGCGGCCCCGGCGGCGCGCGGCGGCGGGCACGCCGGCCGGCTGATGACGGCGGCGCTGGAGGTGGTGGGCAACCGACCGTGCGTGCTGGAGGCGCAGTCGCACCTGGTCGCGTTCTACGCCCGGCACGGCTTCGCGGTCAGCGGCCCGGAGTACGTCGAGGACGGCATCCCGCACACCCCGATGCGCCGTGACGCCATTGACGTCTGACGATCCGCCTGGCATGGTGCCGGGTAGAGCCATCGCGGGAGCCAGCGAGTAGGCACGGGAGCGGGCATCTCCCGGCAGTTCGGGCATCGTCGTCCGTACCTCATCCCCCCGGGGGCTCCATGTCCACTCTCGCACGATCACCACGCGTGCTCCGGCCGCTCGCCGTCGCGGCGGCCGCCACGCTTCTGCTGACCACCGCGATCACCGTCGTGCTGGGCCAGTCCGCCTCGGCGCACGGCTCGGTCGTCGACCCGCCCTCGCGCAACTACAGCTGCTGGCAACGCTGGGGCAGCGACTTCCAGAATCCGCGGATGGCCACCGAGGACCCGATGTGCTGGCAGGCCTGGCAGGCCGACCCGGCCGCTATGTGGAACTGGAACGGCCTGTTCCGCGAGGGTGTGGGGGGCAACCATCAGGCCGCCGTCCCCGACGGCCAACTGTGCAGCGGCGGACGCACCCAGAGCCCCCGCTACAACGCGCTGGACACCGTCGGCGCCTGGAAGACCACAGCGGTGTCGAACAACTTCCGGCTGCGCTTCTTCGACCAGGCCAGTCACGGCGCCGACTACATCCGGGTGTACGTGACCAAGCAGGGCTTCAACTCGGCCACCCAACCGCTCGGCTGGGGGAACCTGGAGTTGGCGGGCCAGATCGGTAACACCCCGGCCTCGCAGTGGAACCAGGACACCGGTGGTGTCTCGATCCAGATCCCGGTCAGCGCGCCGGGACGCACCGGACGGCACATCGTCTACACCGTCTGGCAGGCCAGCCACCTGGACCAGTCGTACTACCTGTGCAGTGACGTCGACTTCGGCGGCGGCGTCGTCGGGGGCGGGGTGGTCGGCGGTGGGGTGGTCG
>NZ_VDFY01000039.1 GCF_006228125.1 Micromonospora orduensis
GTGCGCGGCGAGCCGAGTCGGCTCGACGGTCCGACCAACCGGCCGGTGTCCTCGCCGCCGCCCCCACCACCCGGGATCACCCCGATCGCGCCGACACAGCGCGGCGCGGTGCCGCCGGCCGAGGCGGGCGAACCGTTCCGCCCGACGCTGACCACCGCCGCGATCAACCACGCGCGGGCCGAACGGCAGCGCACGGTCATCCCGCCCCGCCCGAAGACCAACGGCGAACCCCGGCCGAGTCACCAGCAGCGCCCGGTGGACGAGCCGCCGACCGGCGGGTTCAGCGCCACCGACCTCAGCATCCCCGTGCCGGCGCCCCGGCCCGGCCAGGAGTCGCCTCCGCCGGGCTCCCGGGCCAACTGGCCGCTGGTCAACAACCCGGAGGACCCGAGCGACAGCTCGGCGAACAACCCGGTCGCCTACCCGTACGGCGGGGGCCGTGGCGTCGACGCCCCGACCGACCCGGGTCGGGCCGACGGCCGGGTCACCCCGCCCTGGCTCGCGGACGACCTGCCCCAGGAGCCGCCCATGCTGCGGCTGGTGGAGCCGCCGCCACTGGCCGACCGGGCGCTGCGCGAGGGGCTCAACCAGCCCACCGACGCGCACCTGGACACGCCGCCGCTGCGGCTGGTCGACCGGGAGCAGGCAGCTCGCGGCGGCCGTCCCGCACCGCGCGCCGAGCGTGTGGCCGAGCACCGGCCGTCGCCGCCGGTCGAGCACCGGCCGCCACCGGTGGCCGACGAGGGCGACGGCGACCTGTTGATCTTCGCGCAGGCGAAGTCGGCCTGGTTCGTCGGCCAGGCCGAGGAGACCGACCTGGACTGGTCGACCACGGCCGACACCGGATGGCAGGCAGCCGAGCAGGCGGCCCGCCCGGCGGTGGGCGCCGAGACGACCGCAGGGCTGCCGAAGCGGGTGCCACAGGCCAACCTGGTCCCCGGTTCCCCGCTGCGCGAGGAGCGTCCACTGCGGATAGTGCGTGACGCGGCGAGCCTCGCGGAGAACACCACAGGCTACTTCCGCGGCTGGCGCCGCGGGCAGGAGATCGGCGGGTTCGCGGTGGGCGGCCGGCCGGGTCGTGAGGCCGCCGGCGGCTGGGACTTCAGCCGCGACCACGGTGACCGCGACGACGACCGGGAGTACGAGTACCGCTCCGCCGGCTACCAGTCCTGACCCACCGTCCTCAAGCGCCGATCGCGCCCTCAGTCAGCCGACTGAGGGCGCGATTCGTGTACGGGGAACCCGCAAGCAGGGCCACGCACGAATCCGCGCCGACCGTCGACGTGACGGCCGGCGCGGTCGGCGCTGGGCATGATGCGGTGCCCGATGGCGGCCGGAGCCACCACCGGGCGTGAAACCGTCCCGGTCAGGCCGGGGCGACGGCGCGCGTACGGCGCATGGTGAGCACGTACTCGACAAGCGAGATCAGCACGTGCTTCGTCGACTCCCGGTTCCGGGCGTCGCAGGCCACCACCGGCACGTCGCTGGAGATCGCCAAGGCGTCCCGGACGTCCTGCGGGTCGTGGTACTGCATCCCGTCGAAGCAGTTGATGGCCACCAGGTACGGCAGCCGCCGGTGCTCGAAGAAGTCGATCGCCGCGAAGCAGTCCGCCAGCCGGCGGGTGTCCACCAGCACGACCGCGCCGATGGCACCCCGGACCAGTTCGTCCCACATGAACCAGAACCGGGTCTGACCCGGCGTACCGAACAGGTACAGGATCAGGTCACGGTCGATCGAGATCCGGCCGAAGTCCATGGCCACCGTGGTCGTCGTCTTACCCGGCACCTGCCGGGTGTCGTCGACGCCCACGCCGGCCGAGGTCATGATGGCCTCGGTGGTCAGCGGCGTGATCTCCGAGACCGAGCCGACCAGCGTCGTCTTACCGACGCCGAATCCACCGGCGATAACGATCTTCGCCGACGTCACGCGGCCGCCCGGGTTCGGCGGGCGGTGCGACATGTCAGAGCCTGCGAAGTCCACTCAGCACCCTCTCCAGCAGTTCAGTGCCCACCGCGTCGTCGGAGTCGTCCAGGATGGTCGGCTCGTGGACCGCGACCAGGCCGTCCGTCGCCATGTCGGCGATGAGCACCCGGGCCACACCGAGCGGGAGCTGCATCCGCGCCGCGATCTCGGCGAGCGATTGCACGCGTCCGTCACACAGCGCGGCGATGTACTGGTGTTCGCGGCCCTGCGCGCCGTTGCCATTGGCAGCGGCGCGACCGCGCACCGTCGTCTCGACGAGCGCCTCCAGCGCGATGTCCAGCCGGGGGCGGGTACGACCACGGGTCACGGCGTATGGACGGACCAACGCTCCGGTCGGTTCGTCACGATCGGCCATGTCGCCGCTCACCTCCTTCGCACCCGGTACCGGCTCCCACCGGTGGAACTCGTCGTTGTTGTCCTTGCAGTTGCGCCGACCTCACGATCGGCCAGGCGTCAGCCCAGCATCCCCGCGGCCGCGCGCGGCTGCGGGGTCAGCGCGTCGCCCACCCGGTCGACCAGCAGCGCCATCTCATAGCCGACCTGGCCCACGTCGGAGCTGCGAGCGGCCAGCACGGCGAAGGACGAGCCGTCCGAGATGGACATCAGGAACAGGAAGCCATTGTCCATCTCCACGACGGTCTGCAGCACAGCGCCTCCCTCGAAGCAGCGGGCCGCTCCCTGGGTGAGGCTGACCAGACCGGACGCGATGGCGGCCAGCTGGTCGGCCCGGTCCCGTGGCAGGTCCCGTGACGACGCGAGGAGCAGGCCGTCCGCCGAGACGGCGACCGCGTGTGCGACACCGGGCACCCGGTCGGCGAAGTTGGCCAGCAGCCAACCAAGATCCTGCGTAGTTGTCATCCTTCTTGCTCCTTCTGCCCGCTCCCGGCCGCTGGGCCTGAGCCAGACTGCGAGGATTGCTGCCCTCCCGGAGTCGCCTCCGGGCTGGTCGGGTTGTCCGAGGTGCTACGCCCTCGCTGCACGCCCCGGTGGTAGGCGGAGAGCAGGCCACGGACCGCCTCCGGGGAGCGCCGCTGGACCGAGGTGGTGGGCTTCTCCACCGCGCCCGGCACGAGCTGCGCCATCGGCTTGCGCTTCGGCAGACCGGTCGTGGTGGTCTCGGCCACCGGCACCGCGCTGGCCGCTGCCGAGGCGGCACGCCAGCCGTCGTCGGCGGCGGTCTGCCAGCCGTTGGTCTGCTGCTGTTGGGGCCGGCGGTTCGGCAGGCTCTCGGCGGGACTGGGGCGTGCGCCCCCGTTCGCTGTCGACCCGTTGTCCCGCGGCGCTCCTCCGGCCGTCGGAGTGTCTGCCATCGGTGTGTTACCTGTCGTCCCGGGTGGTGTCTTGTGGACTGCCGGTCCGCTCGCCTCGACCGTGGCGAACTGTTGCGTCGCGGCGCCGCCGTTCGTCGCCGGCTTGGCGGCTGCCGCCGCCTCCTCGGGACCCGGACGACGGGTGCGGAACCAGGCCGACTCGAGCTCCCGGAAGATCGGCAGCTCCATCGTCTCGTCCGCGTACCGCTGCCGGTTCTGGGCCTGCGGCTGCTGCGGCACCGGCCGGCTCTGTGCCGCCGCGGCCGGAGCCGCAGCGGGGGCCGGGGCGGGGGCCTGAGCGGGAGCAGGCGCC
>NZ_VDFY01000123.1 GCF_006228125.1 Micromonospora orduensis
CCCCCGCGTGGCCTGCCCGCCGGCCCCGGCGGCTACGGCCCCCCGGACGACCAGCGGATGCCGGGCGGGTACGGCCCTCCGGACGACCAACGGATGCCCGGCGGCTACGGGCCGCCCGACGACCCGCGTTCGTCCGGCGGCTACCCGCCGGAGGAGCCGCGCTTCGACGGTTTCGAGGCCGGCCGGCACGGTCGCGCCGACATGACCGCCGAGATCCGGATGCCGGAACGGGACCTGCGTGACATGCGCCGTGGTCCGGCCGGTCCGCCGCCGATGCCGCAGCCGGGCATCGGTGGTCCGCCGATGGCCGGCCCGCCCGCCGTCGCCGGCCCGCCGGTGGCCGGCCCGCCGATGGCCGGTCCGCCCGGCAGCGACCTGTACCGGGTCGACCAGATCCGGCGCAGCTTCCAGGTGCGCCGGTTCGGCAGCGGGTACGACCCGGACCAGGTGGACCGGTTCTTCGAGACCCTGCTCGGTGGCATGCAGCGCCGCAACCCGATGCCTGTCGACCCGAAGGACCTGGACACGCTCCGGTTCGGCCTGGTGCCCGGCGGCTACTTCGAGGCTGAGGTCGACGCCGCCCTCAAGGACGTGCAGGACATCCTGTTCGGGCGCTGAGCCCGACGCGTACGCGACGAGGGCCCGTCCCCCGGGTGGGGGCGGGCCCTCGTCGTACGTCGACCGGGTCGTCCGGCGGGGTCAGGAACGCAGACCGTTGCGCCGCAGCACGGCGTCGCCGATCACGATGATCAGCAGCAGCGCGGCCAGGCCGACCAGCCAGATGTCCTCGACCCTGCCCTCGTGGTTGCCGCAGACCATCGCCAGCAGCGCCAGCGCGGACAGCACCGCGCCGATGCGCCCGGCCTTCCGGTGCCCGGGCTTGTGCTGGTCTGGCGACGTTACCGGCTCGCTTCCTGCCACTGTCGGTCCTTCCCTCGCGATCGGATCTTTGGTTAGTCTGGCACGCCTCGTGCCGGGCCCGGCGCAGGGTCCGACCAGATGGAGGGGACGACGTGACCCGCGAGGAGGATCGGGAGCTGCTGAAGGCAGCCTACGAGGCGTGGGAGTCCGAGGACTGGCTGCAGGCGGGCGAGCTGCTGGAGCGGTTGGTGCGGCGGCACCCCGACCACCCGAGGGCAGGGGTCTGGTGGTACGACGCGGCGCTGGCGTACAAGTTCCTGCGTAACTGGGCGAAGGCGTATGAGCTGGGCCGCGAGGCGGCCGCCCGAGCGGACCGCGACGCGCAGGACCCGGCCTTCTGGAACCTCGGCATCGCGGCGACGATCATGGAGGACTGGGCGACCGCCCGGTACGCCTGGCGCGGCTTCGGACTGACCGTGCCGGACGGCGACGGCGAGATCGTCGCGGACTTCGGAGTCACTCCGATCCGACTCGGTCCGGCCGGCAACAATGAGGTGGTCTGGGCGCAGCGGCTCTGCCCCACCCGAGCCCGGGTGCTGAACGTGCCGACCCCGGAGTCGGGCCGCCGGTTCGGTGAGGTCGTGGTGCACGACGGCGCGCCGAACGGGGAGCGCGTGGTGAACGGACGGACGTACTCCGTCTTCGACGAGCTGCTGCTGTTCCGGGCGTCCACGCTGCCGACAGCCACCGTCCACGTCACGGCCGAGACGCCGGAGGACGTCCGGGCTCTGGCGGCGCTGTTCGATGAGCACGGGTACGCGGCGGAGCCGGCCAGCGGAGTGCAGCTCATCTGCTCCTGCTGCAGCGAGGGGAACGTGTCGCAGGACCCGGACCACCAGGTCGGTGGCGCGCAGCAGGTAAACGTGGCGGCCCCGGCCGACGAGATCCCCCGCCTGATGGACGCTTGGCGCGCGGCCGCCCCGTCCCGTCGGAGCTGGACGTCTCCGGCCGCGAACTGACCGGCGGCGGGCGGGCCTTCCGACCCCTTGAGGGCGGGCGGAACGGCACTACCGGCGTCGCGGGGCGGCGGTCAGACTCCCTCCGGTAGCGTTTGGCGTACACCTGATTGTCTGTTTGAGGGGGACTGTGCGGTGCGAGTGACCGGAACCGGGCACGCCAGTATGCGGATCGACACGGCCGCGGGCAGCATCCTGTGCGACCCGTGGGTCAACCCGGCGTACTTCGCCTCGTGGTTCCCCTTCCCGGACAATTCCCTGCTCGACTGGGAGACGTTGGGGCAGGTCGACTACCTGTACGTCTCCCACCTGCACCGGGACCACTTCGACGCGAAGCACCTGCGGGACTTCGTCTCCAAGGACGCCACCGTCCTGCTGCCCGAGTTCCCCACCTCGGAGATGGAGGACGAGTTCCGGGCGCTGGGCTTCACGAAGTTCCTCAAGGCGCCCAACGAGCAGGTGGTGGAGCTGCCCGGCGGCCTGAAGGTCATGATCCAGGCGTTGACCAGCCCGACCGACGGCCCGATCGGCGACTCGTCGCTCTGGGTGGAGTACGACGGGGTGCGGCTGCTCAACCAGAACGACGCCCGCCCCACCGACCTGAGCGTGTTCGCCGAGTTGGGGCACGTGCACGCGCACCTGCTCCAGTTCTCCGGCGCGATCTGGTATCCGATGGTCTACGAGCTGCCGCAGGCGGCGAAGACGGCGTTCGGCAAGCAGAAGCGCGACCGGCAGTTCGACCGGACGTGGCGCTACATCGACGACCTGAAGGCCGACCACGTCTTCCCGATCGCCGGCCCGCCGTGCTTCCTCGACGACGCGCTGTGGCAGTTCAACGACATCCACGGCGACGAGGGCAACATCTTCCCCGACCAGTCGGTCTTCCTGTCGGAGTACGCGAAGGTCGGCGGCACCAACGGGATCGTGCTGCTGCCGGGGAGTGTCGCGGAGGTCACCACCGAGGGCGCGAGCACCACCCACCCGGTGCCGGTGCAGGAGTTCTTCGCGAACAAGGTCGCCCACCTGGAGGAGATGCGGGAGCGCAAGCGCCCGATCATCGAGGTGGAGAAGGCGTCCTGGCGGCACCCCGAGGTGGACGTGCTCGGGGAGATGAAGCGTCGGATCGAGCCGCTGCTCGACGAGTCGATCTACCTGGCCAAGGGGGTCGGCGGCCCGGTCCGTTTCGACCTGGTCGGCTACGACGGCGAGAGCGTCGAGTCGATCGTGGTGGACTTCCCGGGCAAGGAGGTCCGGCCGTACGCCGACGAGAAGGTCCGCTACCGGTTCCGGACCGAGCGGGCGCTGATCGAGCACCTGCTCTTCATCGACGAGGTGGACTGGGTCAACTCGCTCTTCCTGTCCTGCCGGTTCTCGGCGGCCCGGATCGGCCAGTACAACGAGTTCGTCTACGCGTTCTTCAAGTGCCTGTCCGAGGAGCGGCTCCAGTACGCCGAGGGCTGGTACGACGAGCACGAGCGCACCACCGACGCCGAGGACATCACCCTGGGCGACTGGGTGGTGCAGCGGCGCTGCCCGCACCTGAAGGCCGACCTGACCCGTTTCGGCATCGTCGAGGGCGACCAGCTCACCTGCCAGCTGCACGGCTGGCGCTTCGACCTGCCGAGCGGCCGCTGCCTCACCAGCGTGGGCCACAAGGTGCGAGCCCATCGCGTGGACGCGGAAACCCCGGCCCCCGCCGGCGAAGCCGCGATCTAACCC
>NZ_VDFY01000105.1 GCF_006228125.1 Micromonospora orduensis
CCCATACGCCGCTGTCCGCGCCGACCGGGACGAACGCCGCCCCCACCTTCAGCCACCCGGCGGCCCCGTCCACGCCACCGCCAGCGCCGTCCGGTGGTGTCCCGGCCGCGCAGTTCTCTCACCCGTCCACGCCTCAGCCGAGTCCACCGGCCCCAGCCGCACCGCCCGCCCGAGTCGCCTTCAGCGATGCCACGGCCACGACACCGAGAGCGACACCCAGCGGCGCGGCACCGGCGGTGGCGTTCTCCGCCGCACCAGCGCCACAGAGCGCGCCGCGCCGGCCACCTGCCCCGGTCACGCCGGTGTTCTCCACAGCTCCGGTCGGACCGGGAGCCGGCGGGCCACGACGAGCCTCGACCCCCGGGACACGGCCTACGGCGGCGCGGCGCGCCACCCCGAGTGGGCAACCCACCGCCATCCCGAGCACCCCGTCTGCCGCCCGGCAATGGACGGGGACCGGGCGGACGAGGTGCCGTCCGCCCGGCGGTCCGGGCCGCGTTCGCGCCGCCCAGGATGCCGGCCGCCGCGCCGAGCGTCTTGATGGTCAGGTAGGCGTGCATGAGCTGGCCGAGAAGTCCTCTGCCGTTGCGCTGTCCGAGCGGGCCGAGGACGAACTGCCGCATCCAGCCCGGCAGTTTGATCAGCAGCCAGAGCATCGTCAGGCAGACCAGGACGCCGAGGAGCCCGTCTGCGGTCGAGGGCACGCCCAGCACGGTCGGCCCGGCGGGGGTCAGGAAGACCTTCACCGTGGCCATGACGATGATCGCCTGACCGATCTGCAAGCCGAGGCAGGCGGCGAAGGCACGCCACCAGGTGTGGGCGATACCTTCGGTGAGCGGGCTGGCATGGCAGATCAATGCCGCTGGGGCCAAGCCGACGAGGATGACAAGCGCGGCCAGCCGCAGGATGAAGGTGAACTCCACAAGCAGGCACATCACGACCACGGCGACGGCCAGGAGCACCATCAGGAAGCCCTTGCCCTGCAGGGCGTTGTCCGCGATCTGCCCGATGGCGGCGGCTGCGGCCGGGCCGTCAACCGTGTTCCCGGCGATGGCCACGGTGAGCGCGTTGGTAAGCATGATGGCCTGCTGACCGATGAGCAGGCTGCCGTTAGCCAGCACCGCGCCCAGCGCGATGCGGGGCAGCACCTGCTTGAGCCCGTGCTGGCTCTGCAGGGTCTCCCTGGTCGTGATGAGGAAACCGTTGGCGACGATGAACAGCACAAAGACGCCATTGGCCGTGATCAGGCTGGTCGTCCAGATCGCCTTGACGTGCTCGTTGTTGGTGAGGTCGGGGGTGGACAGCCACGATGCGCCGAGGGCTTCCATCACCGGCTGGAGAGCCTGCTCGGCGGTCCAGACGACCAGTTCGACCACGGCCTTGCGGATCTGGCCCCCGATGTCGTACCAGGCCGGATCATCGTCAACGGAAGGCTGGCCGGGAGTCGGGGACGGGCCGGGCGTGGGTGCCGGCGTGGCCGGCGCGGGGGGAGACGGGTCCACTCCCGGCGGGCGGACGCCAGGGTCAGGCACGCCGGGCGTTGGCGGCGTGCCGGGTGCGGTAGCGGGCGGGCCGGGTGCCGGGCTCGGCTCGGCGTGCGCCGGCCCGGCCCAGCTCAGGGCAAGGCCGGCGAGGATCACCACGCCGAGCAGCAGCAACGACACCGCTCGGACCGGGCGGCGGGATCGGATCGCGAGGGTAGTCATCAGGCCACCCACGCGCCGACGATGGTCACGAACAACGGCGCGAGCAGCGCGAGGGCGTAGCCGATCGCGGCGGACCGCAGCGCGAGCTTGGCCTTCTCCACCTCGCCGGGGTCGCCATTGGCGGCCAGGTAGCGCAGCCCGCCGACGGTCAAGAAGAGCGTGGCAACGGCGACGAGGATGCCGATCAGCCAGGTACGGATGTTGTTGGCGACCTGCTGGATCGACTCGGCGGCCAGCACCACCGCAGCGGGCTCGGCCGCCCACGCCACGGTCGGCACGGCAACGAGCGCTGCCGTCACCGCGGCGGCGTTGAGGAGCATCAGCGCGGCGCGGACAGTCCGAGACCGGTACCGACGCGGGCGGCGGACGCAAGGCCGTCCGCGCCTGCCCGCCCCGGGGCGGCGGTCCGCCGCCCCGGGGCGTGGGAACGGGTGGTGATTCATGGGTTGGGCACCTCCGGTGCGCACGCCGACGCAGCCCGCAGCGGGGCGTGGGTGCGCGAGTGGGTGGCGAAGGCGGGACCGGGCGGTGCGCTCGTGGGTGACCTGTCGTGCCGACCGGCGCGGCCGTCCTCCTCACCAGAAGCGGCGGGTGGGCCGGGGACCGTGCGGGGTGTCAGCGCCGTCAGCGGGTCCGGTCGGAACGAGGTCACCTGCGCGGAAGAGTCCCGCACTAGGGGATTACAAATCCGAGCCTCGGATTGGAAAGCCGCAGCTCAGACAGGTGCTTACGGGCGCCTTCGGCTGGTGGGCGCGTCGAGGACCACCGTCGCGGTGGCCTCGTTGATCACGTCGGCGTACGGGTCGGACAGCTCACCGGACTCGATCGCGGCCTTCAGCCGGGCGACGGCGGCGGTGCGCCGCTTGTACAGGTTCCAGCGGGGCTGGCCAGTGCGTTCGGCGTAGGCGGTGAGGCTGACCTCTTCCAGGTACGTCGCGCCGATCAGCTCGGCCTCCTGTGCGGTGATGACCTCGGCGGTGACCGCGCTGGCGAGGACGAGGTCCGGATGGCCGTACGGGGCCGGCGGCACCCCCGCGCCCGGGGCGTGGTTCGGCGCCCCGGACGAGGCTGGCTCCAGGTCGCGCAGTTCGGCGCGGGCCTTGGAGAACGCGGCGGACAGCAGGTTGCCGACCACGCCCGGCTTGGCCACATCGACCGTGCCGAGCGCCCGAAGGAAGTGCTCGACGATGGCGGCCTGCACGTCGCCGGTGAACAGCTTGGCCAGCAGATACGCCTTGAACCGCAGACCCGGTAGCGCGACCCCGACGGCACCGGCACGCCACGCCGGGTCTCCCGTACGGGCACGCTGCGCCAACAGCCGCCACGCCGCGTCCCGGGCGGCGTAGCCGCAGGACGGGTGCATCAGGATCGCCGACAGCTCCGGCAGGGCAATGGCCCGGCAGGGCAGGCCGTGACCGAGGCTGCGGCCGTCCACCGACAGCGGGCTCGGCCCCTGCCCCATCAGCCGGAACCGGTACTCGATGTCGTTGAGCAGCGTCTCGCCGCGCCGGCAGACGGCTGACTCGGTAGCGGGGATACGACGGTCCATGGTGGTACTCCCTCGTGGTGACCGTTGCCGCCCGGCGGGAATGCCGATCGGCGCTGTGCCACCACGCCACCAGGGCCTTTGAACAGATCATGAACACTCATGATCTGTTCAAGGTGCCTCGACACGTGTTCAACCCAGCCGTCGCCGATCCCCGTCAATGCGTCTCGACCTCAACCGGCCGACATCCGGGACTGCCCCGGGTTCGGTTGACTCGCGGGTTTGAGTGGTTCAGGCCGCGTGTACGGGCTGGTTGATTGTCTCAAACTCGATCGGGGTGAGCCGTCCGAGGCGTTGTTGCCGTCGCCGGCGGTGGT
>NZ_VDFY01000048.1 GCF_006228125.1 Micromonospora orduensis
CCTACCACCGCCGTCGACGCCAACGATCCCTGTCCCGGTTGACCCCTATCGAGTACGAGACCATCATGACCCCACCGGCCAGTCAGGCCGCGTGACTGAAACTGTCACCTATCGGTGCAGCAGACCCCTCGTTCGTCGGCCATCGCCTTTGTGGCGTCGATGAGCGGCACGATTCCTGCGAGACTCACGAGCGCTTCGAGTGCCTTCTTCCCGGACACGACCTTGCGCGCGTGCTCAACATACTGAGTGATGTCGATCGGATCCGACTGGATGAGCATCATCTCCTCCAGCGAAAGCTCTCGGATGTCAGCGAGCCGGTCACGCAGCTGCTGGAGTTGCCCGTCGAGACCTCGCGCCGAGCGGTACTTCCGGGGAAGACCGCGTATGGTCGCGATGGCCTTCTCGATAAACGTGCCGACAACGAGCGCGGGCCTGTCCTGCGCTAGTCGCTCGTCCGCCTCGTCGAGGTACGTCTGGCCGACGCGCTCGGTGCACTCATTGGCAAGGTCTGTTTCGCCCGCCCGCAAGTACCAGGTACAGGCGTGGCGCTCGTACGCGCGCCTGAGCCGGTGGTTCCCCGCGACGGCAGCGGCAAGCGACACGAAGTGGTTGGCCAGATCCCGAGCGCCCGCCTGATCAACGGACCTGGCATCGCGCAGCAGGTCCGAAATCTGAGTCAGCATGAATCCCGCCGAGCCATCCTTGGCAAACAGAAACTCGGCCAGCTCGGTCGTCATCTCCTTGACGGTCTGACGGCCTGCGTTGCCCCGGCGCAGCGAGAGCTCGATCGCCCGACGCCAGCCGTCACGACCTGCACGAAGCCAGGCGTCCCGCTTCAGCGGCACGGACCGGTAAGCGTTCACCGCAGCGGACAGCAGGTCCATGTTGCGCCGGTCGCCGTAAGCCCAAGCGATGTCAGCGACCCTGGCCTTCAGGACCGGCTCCTCGATGAGGGGCACGAGGCGGGCCAGCAACTCGAGCTCCGGCTCACTCAAGTCGTCGGGGATTGCCGATCGACGATTCGCGATTTGCATGGCGGGCGCGTACGGCTCCGTCCAGTTGTCGGGAACCAGCATGGGGGACGCGGCCTTCGCCAGCACGTCCAGCACGCGTGTCCTGAGGCTGTCCTCTCCTGCATCTACCTGGGCTTCAGCCCTCAGGCGGGCGAGGTCGAGCGAAAGCACCTCGGGGCTTTCGGTCCCGCGTGAGAGGCCGTTCCCGTCTACCAGTGCGGGAGCCCACCACGCGGGGTCAATTGGATCCTCCGCCGCACCTCTGTTCGAGGCTGTACTCGTCAACTGTGTCTCCTCCATGCTCTCGCCTGCGCGGCGTGCCCGAACACGATCCTCCAGCAGCAGTGGCCGTAGCCGCGCGCGACGAACCCGTCAACGGCCCGTGGCGGCCCAAGGATTAGTCGACCTTGCTCTCGGGGTCGGCGATGAACGCTAGGAACTCGGTACCGAGCGGAGTCGTCGCTGGCACCCACAGTCCGTTCTCGGTCATTACCGCGCTGAGCGACTGGTTGATCAGGCCAGCGGTGGCGAGTGCCCCGGCGTACCGGTCGATCAGATCGCGACGGCCGGAAAGCTCCGGCATGCCTGCCTCGATGATGCCGATCTTCGGGCCCATGTAGATGTTCGGCCGAGCGATACCGTGGCGGTCGAACCAGCCAGGTGGATCGGAGAGCAGCTGCAGCATTCGCATGTGAGTCGGGGTGAACCGGTCGATCATGTCGAAGAAAAGCTGCTGCGTGTCGACGTCCGGCGCGTCGGGCATCACAGAGTTGACGACTGCATTGCGCAGCGCCTCGAGCTTCTCGGCCCGCGAGGTGCGGTCGGCGATCTGCGCGGCCGTGGTCAGCGCGTCCATGAACGCGTCTTCGCCGGTGAGCCGTGCGAAGTCACCGACCTGCTCCTCGAGCTCGTACACCTTCGCGGCGAGGTCGTTCAGCCATCGGGTGCGTCGGTCGGCAAGGCGCCGGCCAGCGAGTTCATTGAAGGCGACCTGGAGGGCGCTGCCCGCGACTGGCACGAACGAAATGGCCATCTCAGCGGACTTCGCAAGCCCTTGCTTTCGGTCGCTGTCCTCGGGGTACGGTTCCACGCTGGGCATGGTGCCCCACCGCCGCAACCTTGGGTCGGTAGGTGGGCGCTCGTTTGCCTGCCCGATGCCAGTGCCGCACGCTGGTCGATGGCGCCCCGATCGGGCGGCGGGTGACCCGCCGCCCTTTTCCTGTCGGGGGGCCTCGCTACCCGACGGGTGAACCCGTGGTCAACGCATCGACGCCGAGGAAGTTCCCGACGATCCGCCGCACCGGCTCGTGGTGCCGACGCGTTGCGTGCACGTAGACGTTCATGTCGTGGTCACGCTCGTGTGCCCGGCCATCGTCCGCAACGCCGCCAGGTCGACGCCTTCGGTCGCCAGCAGCGTCAGCAGCGAGTGCCGCATCCCGTGCATCGTCATCCGGCGCGGCAGGCCCTTCTTCCGCGCCAGGTCGCGGATCTTCACCCACCGGCTTGGAGGTCGACCAGCAGATACGACAGCAGCCCCATCCTCGGGTCGGAGGATGGGGCCGCTCCTTGTGCCATCAGTCCTCGAACGCTCCGGGGGACGCGTAGGCGACGCAGGACGAAGGCTTGCCGGTGATCAGGAGGTCCATCTCAGCAACGGCCTTACCCGAGGGCGGAACCAAGTCGGGGAACGTGAAGCCGCCGCCGACGATCCTCTTCTCGGTGCTGTAACAGACGACACCTACCCGAGGACTCTTGAGGGGCTCGGTCTTCGGGTTGGTCACCTCGACCTTGGCCTCGAATCCTTCGCCGTATTCGGACTTGACCAGCTTAACCGGCCCGGTCTTGATCTCTGGGAACGGCTCGGAGGAGAAGCTGCCCTTGTCCTCGACGAGCAGCGTCGCGTCGACCTTAGCGGCCTTTTTGCCCTTCGGCAGCTCCGCCTGTGTCTGGACCAGGAGCTTTTGTCCGGCACCAGAGAAGTACTCGACCTGTGACTCGCTGGCGAGCAGCTCGTCGTTGGCGTCCTTGATGTTGAACTGGACCGTTACCGTTTGCCCGACCTTGTCAGAGGTGTTCTGAACGATAGCGATGAGCGCCACGTAGATGTCGCTCTGGCCAAAGCCGGTTTCCATGAGCGAGCCAGCGGGCTTCTCCACGGTCGCCTCGGCGGTGTTGCTCGCCGCACCCGTGGAACTGCCCTGCTCGACCTTGTCGGCCTCACCGCACGCGGCTAGGGACAGCATGGAACAGGCGACGAGGGTCGCGATGCGCAGGTTAGTCAAACTCGGTCCCCGATCAGGAGGTTGTTAGGCACGGAGAAGGTAGCGCACCTTACCGACACGTAGATCATCTGATCGGCCTGCGCTTGCGGCACCAACTACGTGTCCTCGTGATGCGTTCGGTGTAGTGACTTACTAATACTCCAACGTCACTTGGCTTTGTCGTTGGGCGTGGCGTGGGCGTGAAGACGGCCACCGCGTTGATCATCGATGGTTTGTGAGGACAATCGAAGATCGTGCGGTGGCCGCGTGCCACAGCGTAGACC
>NZ_VDFY01000038.1 GCF_006228125.1 Micromonospora orduensis
AGCACGGGCAGCGTGGCGTACGGCGGGACGAACGCGGGCAGCACGTGGTCGCGGCCGTGGCCGGGTGAGCCGTGCCGGTGCCGCCAGCGGTTGTCGGTGGGCAGCAGCGCGTCGATGGCGGTGAGCAGGTCGTCGTCGGAGCCTGACCCGGTCTCGATGATGGCCAGGCCGGCGGTGGCGTGCGGCACGAAGACGTGCAGCAGGCCGTCGCCCTCGCCGGAGACGAATCCCTGGGCCTCGGCGGTGATGTCCCGGACGGTTGGCCGGGACCCGGTCTGGACGGTGATCACGTCACTGCGCATACGTCGCATTCTGCCGCAGCGAGGGCTTAAGAGCCGCCGCCACCGCCCCCGGAGCCGCCGGAGTCGCCACTGACCCCCCGGTCCAGTCCCGGCCCACCCGGGTCGCCGGAGCAGGTCGGAGGGCGGGGCCGACAGCCGAGCGGGTCCGGCCGACCGTCGCGCTAAGTTACCGACGGGTACCTGTGTCGCTCATCGCGTCGGGGGGACCTAGACGTGACGAGGGGTGCCACCAGGGGGCAGGATGGCGCTAGAGACCTATCCCACACACAACCGAGGGAACGCCTGTGGCTACGGAACGCAAGCGCCCGGTGATCAGCGACGGCCTACCGAGCCAGCTTCCGGACATCGACCCTGAAGAGACAAGCGAATGGGTCGAGTCGCTTGACGGTGTCATCGACGAGCGGGGCGCCAAACGCGCCCGCTACGTCATGCTGCGCCTGCTGGAGCGGGCCCGTGAGCGCCAGGTCGGGGTTCCGCCCCTGACCACCACCGACTACATCAACACCATCACTCCGGAACGCGAGCCGTGGTTCCCGGGCGACGAGCACGTCGAGCGGCGGATCCGGGCGTACGTGCGCTGGAACGCGGCAATGCTGGTGCACCGGGCGCAGCGCCCGGAGATCGGCGTCGGCGGGCACATCTCCACCTTCGCCAGCTCGGCGTCGCTGTACGAGGTGGGCTTCAACCACTTCTTCCGGGGCAAGAACCACCCGGGCGGCGGCGACCAGATCTACTACCAGGGTCACGCGTCCCCGGGCATGTACGCGCGGGCGTTCCTCGAGGGCCGGCTCAGCGAGCACCAGCTCGACGGGTTCCGCCAGGAACTGTCTCACCCGGGCGGCGGCCTGCCGTCGTACCCGCACCCGCGGCTCATGCCGGACTTCTGGGAGTTCCCCACCGTCTCGATGGGTCTCGGCGGTCTGAACGCGATCTACCAGGCCCGGTTCAACAGGTACCTGCAGCACCGCGGCATCAAGGACACCTCGCAGCAGCACGTGTGGGCGTTCCTCGGCGACGGGGAGATGGACGAGCCGGAGACGCTTGGCGCGATCGGCGTGGCCGCCCGCGAGGAGCTGGACAACCTCACCTTCGTGATCAACTGCAACCTCCAGCGGCTGGACGGCCCGGTCCGGGGCAACGGCAAGGTCATGCAGGAGCTGGAGGCGTTCTTCCGGGGCGCCGGCTGGAACGTCATCAAGGTGGTCTGGGGCCGTGAGTGGGACCCGCTGCTGGCCGCGGACACCGACGGCGCGCTGGTCAACCTCATGAACACCACGACCGACGGTGACTACCAGACGTACAAGGCCGAGTCGGGCGCGTACGTGCGGGAGCACTTCTTCGGCCGTGACCCGCGCACCCGCAAGATGGTCGAGCCGCTGAGCGACGACGAGATCTGGAACCTCAAGCGGGGTGGGCACGACTACCGCAAGCTCTACGCGGCCTACAAGGCGGCCACCGAGCACACCGGTCAGCCCACCGTCATCCTGGCGAAGACGATCAAGGGTTGGACGCTCGGCTCGCACTTCGAGGGCCGCAACGCGACCCACCAGATGAAGAAGCTGACGCTGGAGGACCTGAAGACCTTCCGCGACCGGCTCTACCTGGACATCCCGGACAAGGCGCTGGAGGACAACCCCTACCTGCCGCCGTACTACAACCCGGGTGAGAAGTCCGAGGAGATCCAGTACCTGAAGGAGCGGCGCGAGCAGCTCGGCGGGTACATGCCGTCGCGACGGACCAGCACCAAGCGGCTGGCCATCCCCGGTCCGGAGCGGTTCGCCGACGTCAAGCGCGGCTCGGGCAAGCAGAAGGTGGCCACCACGATGGCCTTCGTCCGCCTGCTCAAGGACATCATGAAGGACAAGGAGTTCGGCAAGCGCTGGGTGCCGATCATCCCGGACGAGGCCCGCACCTTCGGCCTCGACTCGATCTTCCCGACCGCGAAGATCTACTCGCCGCACGGGCAGCGCTACACCTCGGTCGACCGGGAGCTGTTCCTGTCGTACAAGGAGTCGACGACCGGGCAGATCCTGCACGAGGGCATCAACGAGGCCGGTTCGGTCGCCTCGTTCACCGCCGCGGGCTCGGCGTACGCCACCCACGACGAGCCGATGATCCCGATGTACATCTTCTACTCGATGTTCGGGTTCCAGCGGACCGCCGACGGGCTGTGGGCGGCGGCCGACCAGATGGCGCGGGGCTTCCTGCTCGGCGCGACCGCGGGGCGTACGACGCTCAACGGTGAGGGCCTGCAGCACGAGGACGGCCACTCGCTGCTGATCGCCGCCACCAACCCGGCGGTGGTCGCGTACGACCCGGCGTTCTCCTTCGAGATCGCGCACATCATGGAGAACGGCCTGCACCGGATGTACGGGGACGCGCAGGAGAACGTCTTCTACTACCTGACGGTCTACAACGAGCCGATCCTCCAGCCGGCCGAGCCGGACGGGGTGGACGTGGAGGGCCTGCTCAAGGGCATCTACCGCTACTCGCCGGCACCGCAGGTCGATGGCCCGAAGGCCAACGTGCTCGCCTCCGGCACCGGTATGCAGTGGGCGCTCAAGGCCCAGCAGCTGCTCGCCCAGGACTGGGGGGTGGCCGCCGACGTGTGGTCGGTGACCTCCTGGACCGAGTTGCGCCGCGACGCGGTGCAGGCCGAGGAGTACAACCTGCTCAACCCGGGCGCCGACGCGAAGGTTCCGTACATCACGCAGAAGCTCGCCGACGCCGACGGGCCGAAGGTCGCGGTCAGCGACTGGATGCGCGCCGTACCGGACCTGATCTCCCGCTGGGTGCCCGGCGACTACACGTCGCTCGGCACCGACGGCTTCGGCATGTCGGACACCCGGCACGCGCTGCGTCGGCACTTCCACGTCGACGCCGAGTCGATCGTGGTGGCCACGCTGCGGCAGCTCGCCCGCAGCGGCGCGGTGCCGGCGACCGTGCCGGCCGAGGCCGCCAAGAAGTACGCGATCGACGACGTCAACGCCGCCCCGGTGGGCGAGACCGGCGGCGACAGCTAGTTCCCGCGCGAAACGCAAGGGCCCGGCGCACCGCGCCGGGCCCTTCCGCGTGCCCACCACCCCACCGCCCCACCACACCCCGTCGATCATGCAGTTGTGGTGGTGGATGAAACACCTGAATGG
>NZ_VDFY01000037.1 GCF_006228125.1 Micromonospora orduensis
CCGCCTGCTGGTCAGCGCGGTGGCGTGCCCGGCTGATGGCGACGTGGAAGAGGCGGCGTTCCTCGTTCAGCAACGCCGAGGTCTGACCCACCACGTTCGCCGCTGTCGCCCCGCCCACGGACCGGCCGGTCAGCACGTCGACCAGCCGCTCCGAGCCGAGCAGGCTGCCGCGCAGCCGCAGGTCCGGCCAGATGCCCTCCTGCACACCGGCCACCGCGACGAGGTCCCATTCCAGGCCCTTCGCCGCGTGCGCGGTGAGCAGCCGCACCGCCGCGCCCCGGTCGGCGGTCGGGGCGATGGTGTCGGCCGGCAGGTCCTGGGCGAGCACGTGGTCGAGGAAGACCTCGGTACGGGCGCCGGGCAGCCGGTCGGTGAAGCGCGCCGCCGCGTCGAAGAGCACAAGCACCGCGTCCAGGTCCCGGTCGGCCGCCTCGGCGCGCCTGCGCCGGGCCAGGTCCCCCTCGCCGGCCGCCGGTCGACCCTGGCCGATCGCGCCCGCCCAGCGTTCGACAAGCCCACTGGCGTCCCAGACCTCCCAGAGCACCGTCTCCGCGGTCGCACCGGGTTGGGCGGCCGCGTCCCGGGCGGTGGCGAGCAGCCCGGCGACCGCCTGCGCGGGCTCCGCCCACCGCCGGTCGATGCCGGCCAGCTCCGTCGGGTCGCGCAACGCCTCGACGATCAGCTCGCCGGACGGACGCCGGTCACCGCCGGCCAGCGCCAGGGCGCGCAGGCCCTGGCGCAGCCGCCGCTCGGCCAGCGGGTCCGCACCGCCGAGCGGCGAGTGCAGCAACGCGACGGCCGCCTCCTCGTCCAGGTGCTCCGGCTCCAGGGCGCAGCGCAGCAGGAGCAGCAGCGGCGCCACCGCCGGTTGCAGGTGCAGCGGCAGGTCCTCGCCGTGCACCACGGTGGGTACGCCGGCAGCGTGCAACGCCCGTTGCAGGGTCGGCAGCTGCAACGTGGTGGACCGCACCAGCACCGCCATCCGCGACCAGGGCACACCGTCGAGCAGGTGGGCGGAGCGCAGCGCGTGGGCCAGCCAGGCGGCCTCGCTGGTCGCCGAGCGGAACGTGTGCACCTCGACCACACCGGGCGGCGCGTCCGGTAGTGGGTGCAGCCGGCGGTGCGCCGCCGGGCCGCGCAGCCGGCGGCCCAGCCGGGCGATCGCGGCGAGCAGCTCCGGCCCGGCCCGGTACGACGTGCTGAGCAGCACCTGCGCCGCCGGTGCACCGGACGCGGTCCGGAACCGGTGCGGAAAGGTGCTCACCGCGGCCGGGTCGGCGCCGCGGAACGCGTACGTGGAGGAATCCGGGTCGGCGAAGGCGACAAGCGAGGTGCCCCCGCCGGCGATCACCGAGAGCAGCTCCAGTTGGGCGGGGTCGGTGTCGGCCAGCTCGTCGACGTACACGTGGGCGAGGCGGCGGCGCTCGGCGGCCAGCAGCTCCTCGTCGTCGCGCAGCAGACCCGTGGCCGCCCGGACCAGCTCGGCCGGGTCGTACGCGATCGAGCCCCGGTTGCTGACGTCGCGCAGCGCGAGCACGGCCACGTACTCCCGCAGGAAACGGGCGGCGGCCGGCCAGTCGTCGCGGCCGAGCTTCTCGCCCAGCCGGGCCAGGTCGACCGGGCCGACGCCGCGTTCGGCGGCCCGCATGAGCAGGTCGCGCAGCTGGCCGGCGAAGGCCCTGGTCCGCAGGGCCGGGCGCAGGTCGTCCGGCCAGCCGACCGGGTCGTCGTCGGGCTCCTCGCCCACCACGTCCAGCAGCTCCCGGATGATCAGATCCTGCTCGGGGCCGGTGAGCAGGCGCGGCGACGGCTCGCCCCGCTCGGCGGCGGCCCGGCGGAGCAGCCCGAAGGCGTACGCCGGGAAGGTGCGCACGAGCGGCTCACGCAGCACCCGGTGGCCGTCCTGCGCCACCCGGGCCTCGATGCGTTGGCGCAGCGCGGTGGCGCCCCGGCGGCCGAAGGTCAGCACCAGGACGCGTTCGGGGTCGACGCCCTCGCGGACCCGGGCGGCGACGGCCTCGACCAGAGTGCTGGTCTTGCCGGTGCCCGGGCCGCCGAGCACCAGCATCGGCCCGTCGGTGTGCCCGATCACCTCGGCCTGCACGGGGTCGGCCCGCCAACCCGTGCGCGCCGGCTCGGTGTCCGTGGACGCGCCGACGCCGGCGGGCACCTCGGACCGCCGCACCAACCGGTACGCCTGCATCAGCTCATCCCATCAGACCCGTGTGACACCGACCCACTCCGCCACCCCGAACCAGGCCGTCAGGCTACGGCCGGGGTCAGCTGAGGGCGGACTCCAGCGCGTCCAGGGCCGCCGGGACGGAGGGGGCCACCGTCAGGAGGCCGAGGCCTGCGGGTTTGAGGAAGTGCTTGTCGGCGAGGGTGGTGAGCCAGTCCAGTAGCGGGCGGTAGAAGCCGTCGGCGTCGACCAGCACCATCGGCTTGCGGTGCAGGGTGAGCGTGGCCGTGGTCCACACCTCGAACAGCTCGTCGAGCGTGCCCAGCCCGCCGGGCAGGGTGAGGAACGCGTCCGACTTCTCGATCATCAACGTCTTGCGGCTGGCCATCGAGTCGGTGACCAGCAGCTCGTCTGAGGCGAGGTCGGCGACCTCCAGGTCGACGAGCGCCTGCGGGATCACGCCCAGGGTGCGCCCACCGGCGGCCCGGGCGCCGTCCGCGAGCGCGCCCATCATGCCGACGCAGCCACCGCCGCTCACCAGCGTGTGACCGCGTCGGGCCAGCTCCGCGCCGGTCTCGCTGGCCAGGTCGAGGAATCGCTGGTCGAGGGTTCGGGAGGACGCGCAGAAGACGCAGATCGCCGCCATCAGCTCTCCCGCGGGTGGTCGGCGGTCTGCTCGGCGGCGGCCTGCTGGTCGGCCCCGGTACGGGCGACGGCCTCGTCGCGGACCGCGTCCTGCTCGACGGAGAGCGCCGCCTCGGACTCGACGATGTGCCGGACGGCCGCGTTGACGTCGTCGGTGAGGCAGATCAGGTCCAGGTCGACCGGGCCGATCTTGCCGTCGGCGGCCATCGTGTCGCGCAGCCAGTCGAGCAGACCCTGCCAGTACGCGACACCCATCAGCACGACCGGGAACCGGGTCACCTTGCCGGTCTGCACAAGCGTGAGCGCCTCGAACAGCTCGTCCATGGTGCCGAAACCGCCAGGCAGGACGACGAACGCCTGCGCGTACTTGACGAACATCGTCTTGCGGGCGAAGAAGTACCGGAAGTCGATGGCAAGGTCGACCCAGTCGTTGATGCCCTGCTCGAACGGCAGCTCGATGCCGAGCCCGACGGAGAGCCCGCCGGCCTCGGTGGCGCCCCGGTTGGCGGCCTCCATCACCCCCGGCCCACCCCCGGTGATCACGGC
>NZ_VDFY01000036.1 GCF_006228125.1 Micromonospora orduensis
CCGCCGGGTCGACGCGTTCGGCACCGGGTTGGTCGAAGCGTTCCTCGGCGGGCGGGCGCGGCGCCGGGGTGGCCCGCCGGGGCAGTCCGCCGCCGGCCGGCTGGCCGGCGGCCGGTTGTTCGACGACGACGCCCTCCAGGACCACCGGGCCGCCGGGGCTCTGGTGCATCACCACCGGCTCGCGTGCCTCCGGGTCGACGCCCGGATCGTCGCGCAGGGGATCAGGCCGCAGGGGGTCGGCGCGCAGCGGGTCGGGGCCGAGCGGGTCCCGGAAGTCGTCGTCGGGCGCGCGGTCGGCCCACGGCGGGGCGTCCTGCTGGATCAGCATCTCGTCCAGGGGCTCCGCCTCGGCGAACTCCGGGGGGAGGTCGGCGACTGCCGCGGCGGTCTCGGCGTGCGTCGGCACCTCGTCCCACAGGACCTTGACGTGCCGTTGGTCGTCCAGAGCGACGCGGATCGGCAGGGTCTGGCCCAGCGACGGCCACTTGGAGACCGGCACCCGCGGCTCGATGATCTTCTTCGAGCGGGGCGGCAGGCCGGGTGCGTCGATCACCAGTTGCAGCTCGCAGCGGCCGAACGCGTACTGGGTGGGTGGCTCCGAGGCGCTGTGCACGTGGCCCACACCGACCACCCAGGTGCGCCCACCGCCGCGTACGGTGGCCAGCGCGATCGCCAGCACCAGCAGGGCTACCCCGATCGCCACGATCGGCCAGCTCGTCATGCCGAGGCCGAAGAGGACCACGAACGTGGCCACGGTGCCCAGCACCGTGCCGATCAGCTTGCGTACCGGCGCGATGGGTCGGTTCCCGCCATTCGCCACAGTGGACCTCCCGGGGGTCAGGGCCAGGCTAGGCCGGAACGGCCACCGGGGGAAAGACCGGCCGCCGCGCCGGCGCCGGGACCGGGTCGCTAGGCTGACCGTACCGATCCCCAGCGTCAAGCGCGTACAGGAGGAACCCAGCGTGTCCAGCAACAGCCCGGATGAGCGCAGCCTCGTTCTGATCAAGCCCGACGCGGTTCGCCGCGGCCTGGTCGGCGAGGTCCTCTCCCGCTTCGAGCGCAAGGGGCTGCGGATCGACGCGATGGTGCACCGGACGATGGACGCGGCGCTCGCCGACGCGCACTACGCCGAGCACGTCGACAAGGCGTTCTACCCGCCGTTGAAGGACTTCATGACCGGCGGCCCGCTGGTCGCCCTGGTGCTCTCCGGTGACCAGGTCATCGACGTGGTCCGCGGGCTGGTCGGGGCGACCGACGGTCGCAGGGCCGCCGCCGGCACCATCCGGGGCGACCTGTCGCTGTCCAACCGGGAGAACCTGGTGCACGCCTCCGACTCGACGGATAGCGCCAAGCGCGAGATCGCGCTCTGGTTCCCCGAGCTGGGCTGACGCTCCCCGTTCAGCTGGCCGGGGGCAGCTTCGTCGGATTGCCGACCACGTAGATCCCGGTGATCCGACCGTCCGCCGCGGCGATGGTGAGGGCGTACCGGTTGCCGTCCTGACCGGTCATCAGGGCGGCCGGTTCCCCGTTCAGCTCCACCCGGCGCATCGTCCAGTGGCGGTTCGGGCCGTAGATCCCGGCGAAGAAGCGGGCCACCCGGTCCGCGCCGAAGACGGGGTTGCGGGCCGCGCGTACCCGACCACCACCGTCGTTCCAGGCCGTGGCGTCCGAGGCGACCAGGCCGGTGAGCGTCGCCAGGTCACCGTCGCGGGCGGCGGCCAGGAACGCGTCGAGCAGCCGCTCCCGCTCCGGCCGGCTGGCGGTGAACCGCCGCTGCTCCTGCCGTACCCGGGTCACCGCGCGGTGGTGCAGCTGCCGGCAGTCCTCCGGGGTCCGGTCCAGGATCTCCGCGATCTCCGCGTACGGCAGCTCGAAGGCGGTGTGCAGGACGTACACGGCCCGCTCCGGCGGAGTGAGCCGCTCCAGGACGTGCAGCAGCGCGGTGGAGAGCGAGTCGCGCAGTTCGGCGCGGTCCAGCGGCCCGAACGGCGAGGGCTCGGTCGGCACCGGCTCGGGAAGCCACGTCCCGACGTACGTCTCGCGGGCCGCCTGCCGCGCCCGCAGCCGGTCCAGGGCCAGCCGGGTGACCACCCGGGACAGGTACCGGCGTGGCTCGTCGACGGTCGAGCGGTCCACCCGCAGCCACCGCAGGTACGCCTCCTGGAGCACGTCCTCCGCGTCGTGCCGGCTGCCCAGCAGGCGGTAGGCGAGCCCGAGCAGCATCGGCCGGTGCGCCTGGAGCGCACCGGCCGCCTCTGCCGCCTCGGTGGTCATGCGTGGGCCGGAGGCTCCAGACGCATGGTCACTCCGATCCGGTTCCACACGTTGATTGTGGCAATGGCCAGGACCAGGTCGGCGAGTTCCTTCTCCGACCAGACCTTCGCGGCGGCGTCCCACACCTCGTCCGGCACGCCGTGCTCACCGAGCTTGGTGACCGCGTCGGTGAGCGCCAGCGCGGATCGTTCCCGCTCGTCGAAGAACGGCGCCTCCCGCCAGGCGGCCACCGCGAAGAGCCGTCGGCTCGACTCGCCGGCGTCGAGCGCCTCGCGGCTGTGCATGTCGACGCAGAACGCGCATCCGTTGATCATCGACGCCCGCAGCTTGACCAACTCCAGCACGGTGTGGTCGACGTTCGCCCGGACGTACTTCTCCAGCCCCAGCACGGCCTGGTATCCCTGTGGCGCGACCTCGGCCGCGTTCATCCGCTGCACGATGTTCCTCCCCTGATCGGTCCGACACCGACACGACGCACGAGCGGGGGCGCCACGTGACAGCTCCGGCTGTGACGCCGGTCATGCCGATCGGACAACAGGCGTTCCGGCCCGCGTCACCCGGGCCGCCGCTCGCGGTCACCTCCGCCCGATAGACCGACGGGGTCAACCCATGATCGGGAGGAAACATGACCGAGCTTGATCGACGTACCCTGCTGCGAGCTGGCCTGGTGGCCGGGGCCGGCGTCGCCGGCGGCGCGCTGCTGGGCGGTGCCGGCGCGAGCGCGGCCCCCGCCTGGCGGCCGGCGGGACGCCCGGTCCTCACCCACGGCGTGCAGAGCGGCGACGTGACCGCGGACTCGGCGCTGGTGTGGACGCGGGCCGACCGGCCGGGCCGGATGCTTGTCGAGGTGAGTCGCCGACCGGACTTCCGGGGCGCGCGCAAGCTGCGCGGGCCGGTGCTCGCTCCGACCGGCGACTTCACTGGACGGCACGTTCGGCCCGCAGGCGGTCTTCGTGCACGCCCCGCCCCGGGCCAACACCTCGCCGGCGGAGGGCTTCCAGCACTTCGGCGAGGTGTCCATCGACGGCGAGTCCGAGGCTCTGACGGTCCACCTCCGCGACCGCGACGGCGCCTCCCTCTGGACCACCACCCTCC
>NZ_VDFY01000148.1 GCF_006228125.1 Micromonospora orduensis
CGGGGTGTCCCGGCGGGCGCCGTCGGTGCAGGCCGGGCAGCTCTACCGGGAGCTGCGGGCGGCCGACCCGGCGGCGCGGGTGGCGGTGCTGGCCTGGCTGGGCTACGACCCTCCCGACGGGGTGTTGACGGCCGCCGGTGACGTGAGCGCCCGGCGTGGCGCGGCCGGGCTAGCCGCGCTGCTGCGGGAGCTGGCGTCGCGCCGCCCGGAGGCGGTGATCACCCTGGTCGGGCACAGCTACGGCGCGCTTGTGGTGTCGTTGGCCGCCGCGGACGCCCCGGCCCAGGTCACCGACGTCGTCAGCCTCGGCGGGATCGGCGCCGGGGTGCGGCATGCCGACGAGCTGCCCGGCGGGCGACGGCTCTGGGCGGCCGAGGCGGCCACCGACTGGATCCGTCGGGTGCCGCCGGTGCGGCTGCCCGGGCTCGGGTTCGGCCGCCGGCCGGGCGACCCCGCGTTCGGCGCCCGGCCGTTGCCGGTGGCCGGGGTGTGCGGGCACGACGCCTACCTGACGCCGGGCAGCGCCACGCTGATCGCGGTCGCGGCTGTCGTGCTGGGCGCCGACCCCGCCGGGGCGTCCCGGTGAGCCGCGACCGCGCGGTCGACGCGCTGCGGGCGTACGCCATCGGCGGGGTGGTGCTCGGGCACTGGCTGGTGACCGCGCTGGTGGTGACCGACGGCGGCGGGTTGCGGCAGGCCAGTCCGCTGGCCGCGCTGCCCGGTCTGGCCCCGGTGACCTGGGTGTTGCAGACCCTCGGGTTGTTCTTCTTCACCGCCGGGTTCGCCTCGGCCCGGTCGTTGGCCCGCCATGGCGTCCGGCCGTCGGGCTGGCTGGCCGGTCGGCTGCGTCGGCTGCTGCTGGGCGTGGTGGCGCTACTGGGCGTGGGCGCCGCCGTGCTGCTCGCCGCGACAGTGGTCGGCACCCCGGACGACACGCTCGCCGTCGCGCTGCGGCTCGCGGTCAGCCCGTTGTGGTTCCTGGCGCCCCTGGTGTTCCTGGTCGCCATGACCGGCCCGCTGCGCGCCGCGGTACGCCGGTGGGGGCTGGCGCGCTGCGTCGTACCGGCGGTGGTCGTGGTGGCGGCGGGCGACCTGGCGGCCCGTGTGCTGCCGGACGGCGCCGACGTGCCGCCGGTGACGGTGCTGGTGGCCTGGGCGGTGCCGTACCTGCTCGGCCTGGCGCATGGTGACGGCCGGCTGGCGGACCGTCGGTCGGCGGCCGGGCTGGCGGCCGGTGGCGCCGCCGCGCTGGCCGGGTTGCTGGCGCTGGGGTACCCGGTCAGCGCGGTCGGGGTGCCCGGCGCGGGGGTGTCCAACCTGAACCCGCCGTCGCTGCTCGCGGTGGCGCTGGCGGTCACGCAGGTCGGCCTGGGGTTGCTGGCCCGCCCCGCGCTGGAGCGGTTGCTGGCCCGCCCGGCGCCGGGTCGGGCGGTACGCGAGGCGAACCGCGACTCGGTGCGGATCTACCTGTGGCACCAGCCGGTCCTGGTCGCGGTGACCGCTCTCACCGCCCGGGCCGGGGTGGCGCTGCCGGGTCTGCACACCCCGCCGGACGGCCCGGCGTGGGTGCTGGCGCGCTGCTGCTGGCTGCCGCTGCTCGCCCTCGTGCTGGTCACCTTGGCGCGGGTCGGCAAGGGCCACCCGGGGGCATGGCAGCCGGGCGGTGGAGGGGCCGCCGACCGGTCGGCCGAGTGCGTCGGCGCGACACCTCAGGTGTACGATGATCGACGTTCCGGCCGGGCCGACTTGCAGGAGGTGATCGCTGTGCGAGATAGCGATCCTCCCAGTCGTGGCCGGGCCGATGGTCAGCCCCGCTGAGCCACGACTCAGTCTGGTGAGCTGACCCCGCTTTGGCTCCCCCACCGCCTCGGCTCCCGCCGGGGCGCGTGTGCCGCGCCGTCCGATCCGTCGACGGTCGCCGGGAGCCGCCCGGTCACGACTTCGTGTGCGCGTCCCCACCCCTGCGGTCCGCCCCCGCTCGCGGACCGTCCAGCCGCCACCCGGAGAGCCGTCCCATGAGCCGCTACGTCGCCCCGCTGGGCTTCACCCTCGCCGCCGTCTGGGTGGCAGTCGTCTTCGTCCTGGCCGGCGGCGGTCACTGACCACCTCCGGCCTTCCGCTCGACGCGCCCGTTCAGAGCATCCGCGACGACCAGAGCAGGCTGAGCGCGCCCGCGCAGAGCGCCAGCAGCAGGGCCACCCCGGCGTACCACTGGGTCACCTCGCGGGGCTCGGTCCGGAAACCGATCGAGCTGCCCATGTCCTGGTAGACCTGCTTCAGCTCACTCACCGAGGCCGCCTCGTAGAAGTAGCCCTCGGTGGTCTCGGCCAGCTCGGCCAGGGCCAGCCGGTCCACCGGCACCCGCTGGAGCTGCCCACCGATGTCGACCTGACCGGTGTCGGTGCCGAACGCGATGGTGGAGACCGGCACGTTGGCCGCCTGG
Source organism: Micromonospora orduensis (assembly GCF_006228125.1). Taxonomy (GTDB): domain Bacteria; phylum Actinomycetota; class Actinomycetes; order Mycobacteriales; family Micromonosporaceae; genus Micromonospora; species Micromonospora orduensis. The sequence goes on from NZ_VDFY01000148.1 coordinate 2,444, forward strand.
GCGGCGGCCGCCGCCTCCTCCACCGACCGGCCGGACGTGCGGAACCCGTCGGAGAGCAGCACGATCCGGGCCGGCGGGATGCCCGCCGCGCCGTCGGCCGGCACCGACCGGATCGCCTCCAGACAGGTGAACACCGCCTCGCCGGTCGCGGTCGCCTCGGCCAGCACCAGACCGTCGATGGCGCTTGTCACCGCGTCCCGGTCCTTGCCCGGCGGCACCAGCACGTTGGCGGCCTTGGCGAACGACACGAGGCCCAGGTTGTAGCTCTCCGGCAGCTCGGCGACGAACTGCTTGGCCGCCTCCTGCGCCGCCTCCAGCCGGTTCGGCGCCACGTCGTCGGCCTGCATCGACAGCGACACGTCGATGGCGAGCATCACCGTGGCCCGCTCCAGCGGCTCCTTCGTGTCCACCGCGGGCCGGGCCAGCGCGGTGGCCAGCACCAGCAGGCAGAGCAGGAAGGCCGTCGCCGGTACGTGCCGACGCCAGCCCAGCCCCTTGGGCGCCACCGTACGCAGCAGGTCCACGTTGGTGAACCGCATCGCGTACGCCCGGCGGTGCAGCTGCCGCCAGACGTAGAACGCGGCGAGGGCGAGCACCGGCAGCACGGCCAGCAGCCACCACGGTTGCAGAAAACGGATCATCGTGTCGTCCCCCGGGTACGCGCGTGCCGCTGCGCGGCGACGAAACGCACCATGTCCAGCAGCCAGTCTCGATCGGTACGCAGACGCAGGTGGGCCGCGCCGGCGCCACGCAGCGCGGCGGCGATCGCGGCCCGCTGGGCGGCGGCAGCCTCGGCGTAGCGCTGCCGCAGCCGCGGGTCGGCGGTCTGCACCTCGTGCAGCTCGCCACCTG
>NZ_VDFY01000176.1 GCF_006228125.1 Micromonospora orduensis
GGATCGGGACCTGGTCGCGGTACCAGCCGGCGCGGAACGCCGCCTCGGTGTCGGGTGTGAAGCGCGGATCGCCGACGAGCACGGTCGGGCCCTGCAACGGCACGTACCCGCTGTGCCACGTCGCGTCGGGTCGCCACGCCTCGGCGACCTCGGCGGCCCGCTTGTCGAACGCCGCCGACCGCTGCGGCGGGTCGCTGGACCCGGCCGCCGGGCCGGCGCCCGTCGGGGCGCAGCCCACCGTGATCAGCAGCGGGAGTACGAGCAGCAGGGCAGGTCGACGCATGCCGGTACGACGCGTCCGTCGACGCCCCGGTTCCCGGCTCGGCGGTCAGGTTTCGCCACCGAGATCCGTCAGGTACGCCTGCCAGAGCAGGTCGGCGCCGCGCCGTCGATGCCGGGCCAGCGCCCGCAGCAGGTACCCGGCCCGGTGCCGCACCTCGTCGAGGCTGACGTCGGAGTGCTCCGCCAGCCGCTGCACAGCCTGGAGGGCGGCGACGATCGCGGCGTGGTCGCGGGTCAACAGCCGCACCCCGTGGTGCAGACGGGGCGAGTGGGTGAGCAGCTCGCGGTAGAGACCCGACGGGCCTTCGGTGACCCGGACGTGCTCGGCGAAGCGGTGTCCGACCGGACGCAGACGGAGCAGCAGGTCCTCGCGCCAGCGCGGCTCGGTCGGCGCGACGGCGACAGCCCGGGCGAGGGCGTGCACGTCGCCGGCGAGCCCGGCGGGCCGGGGCTCACCGGGAAGACCTTCGGGGTACGTATCCGGGGCGGAAAGCCCGGGTGGATGCCTGTGCGCGGCGGACGGCCTGGTGACGAGTGACGGCTGCTGGACCGGTCCGGTGGCCATGGCACCTCCCGCGATCTATCCCATACGCCGATGGTGAACCGCGGGCCGCGCCCTGTCCAGGGCCGGCGGACGCCTCATCTGCCCCGTCGGCCCCACCAGTCCCGCGGTGCTCACTGGTCCCGGACCGCCAGGCGGCGCAGCTGGTCGGCGACGGCACGGGCGTCGCCGTCCCGCCCATCGGCCGGCCGGCCCGTCGTGATCGCGTCGGCGAGCGCCCGCAGCTCGGCCGGGGGCAGGGTGGCCAGCCCCATGCCGCGCAGCGGGACGGTTACCCGCTGTTCGCTCGACGGGTCGGTGGCGATGATGCTCCGCATCCGGTCGGGGTCTCCCACCTCGCGGTACGACGCGGCGCCGGTGTCGATCCGGGCCGTGGCGAGGTCGACGGCGCGCGTACGGAACGCACCCCGCACCCGCACCCGGCTGCCGTCCAGCCACGCGGCGGCGCGGAGCACCCGCAGGACGAGGTAGACGCCGAGCAGGACGAACGGCAGGCCGCACAGCCCGACGACCGGGCTGGGCCCGTCCGCGCCGCCGCCGGAGTCCCGCAGCCCCGGGGGCAGCATCCCGGGCGGCAGGTCCCGAGCCTCCTCGTAGGAGGAGAACGCGTCGCCCGGCCCGGTCAGCCGGCGCAGCAGCCCGCCGGCGATCAGGGGTACCAGCACGAACGCCGCACCGACTGCCGCGACGAGGACGCCGACCACCACCGCGACCGTGCGCTGGCCGGGTGACGCGCCGACCGACAGACGCATCTCCTGGTTCGTCACAGCGGCAGCGTAGTGCCCCCCGGACACGACGAAGCGCCCCGGCCGTGGGGCCGGAGCGCTTCGCTCGAGGTGGTGGAGGTGCCGGGAATCGAACCCGGGTCCTTCGCCGGTTTGTCAGGGCTTCTCCGAGCGCAGCTCGCTGTGCCTCTACTCGGCCCCACCGCTCACGCGAGCAAGTTGGTGTGACGGGCCCAGTCGCTGATTGATCTCGCCGCACGGACCCCGCGACCGGGTCCGATTGGCCAGCCTTCTAGCTGATGCCGGCTACTGGGACGAAGGCGTTCCCAGGCCGACAGACTTAGCTACTCGCCTCAGGCGGCGAGAGCGAAGTCAGCGCGATTGTTCTTGGCGCTTATTGGTTTCCGACGACCGATTCTCGAGACGACGTCGGCTTCCTCGGCTCGCTTCCCCTGTCGCTGCGTACGAAGTCGAAACCAGTCACCCCCTCGACAGGCCGCCGATGTGGCGGCACTGACAAGACTAACGCCTGCCGCAACGGCTTTCATCCCGAGCCCCGGGCCGGCGTGCCGACCTGGACAAACGGGATGAATCAGTCGTCCATTCCTTTACCGCGTCGACCGGACACCCGGGCGATCTCCCGGTCCGCGTCGCGCTTGGCGAGGTCCTGGCGCTTGTCGTACGACTTCTTGCCCTTGGCCAGGGCGATCTCCACCTTGGCCCAGCCGTCGGAGAAGTAGACCTGGAGCGGGACGATCGTCAGACCACCCTCGCGGGTCTTGCCGACGAGCTTGTCGATCTCACCCCGGTTGAGCAGCAGCTTGCGCGTACGCCGGGGCTCGTGGTTGGTCCAGGTGCCCTGGGTGTACTCCGGGATGTGCATGGCGTGCAGGTACAACTCGCCGTCGCGTTCCTGCGCGAACGCGTCGACAAGCGACGCCCGCCCGGCCCGCAGCGACTTGACCTCGGTGCCGGTCAGCGCCATACCCGCCTCGTACGTGTCGAGGATCGCGTAGTCGTGGCGCGCCTTCTTGTTGGAGGCGACCACCTTGCGCCCCTTTTCCCGTGGCATCGGTGCCACCCCCTCCCGTCTGACGTCGCGGCCGGGGTCACCCCGGCCGGACAACCGATCATGCTACCTGAATGAGGCTTATTCGGGCTCTGACCGTCGGGCAGGTCGTGCCATCGTGAGGACCGCCCGAATAAGCCTCATTGACAAGGACCCTCCCGCGCCGTTTATTTCCGGCCGCGGGAGGGTCCCCGGTTGACGACGGGACGACCCGTACGGTGCCTAGACCCGCAGGTAGAACCGCAGGGTGATCCAGGCGGTGGCGGCGCTGACCAGGCCACCGACGCCGGCCATCAGCGGGAAGATGAACAGGATGTCACCCCAGCTGATCGGCGACAGCAGGCCCTGCAACGCGCTGAGCGACCCGTCGAAGAGCAGATACTTCGCCGCGACGAGAGCGACAAGGCCCAGCAGTGAGCCGATCAGGCCGGCCACGACGGCCTCCAGCACGAACGGCGCCTGGATGAACCAGTTGGACGCGCCGACCAGCTTCATGACCGCCACCTCGCGCCGCTTGCTGTACGCGGCCACCTGGATGGTGTTCGCGACCAGCAGCAGGGCGGCGATCGCCATCACGATGGCGGCGGCCAGCGCGATGTTCTGGATCGAGGTGAGGATGTTGAAGATCTTGTCCAGCAGGCGGCTCTGGTCGACGATCTCGTCGACACCCGCCGTGTCCTTGTACTGGTCGTAGATGTTCTTGTACTGCTCCGGGTTGTTCAGCTTGAGCCGGAACGACTCGGGCAGCTGGTCCGGCTTGACGGCGTTCACCAGGTCCGGCGCGTCCTGGTACATCTCCTTGAAGCGCTTGTACGCCTCATCCTTGTTGACGTAGAGGACATCCTTCACCAGGGGGTCGCCGTCGAGCTTGGTTTGCAGCTCGGTGCGCTCCTGCTCGCTCACCTCCTGGTTCAAGAAGATCGAGACTTCGATGTTCTTGTAGTAGAGGTCCTTCATGTCGTCGACCTGGCGGTACATGAGACCGCTGGCGCCGAGCATGGTCAGCGAGACCGCCATCGTGATGATCATCGCGATGGACATGGTCACGTTGCGCCACAGTCCGACCAGTACCTCGGACAGGACGTATTTCACGCGCATCGGGATTTCCTCCGGGTCTCCGGCATGAGGTGTTCGTCGTCAGGCTGCGAAAGGGGTGGAGCGCCGGCTCACCCGTAGACGCCGCGGGCCTGGTCACGCACGATGCGACCGCTCTCGATCTCGACGACGCGGCGGCGCATCTGGTTCACGATGTTGGAGTCGTGGGTGACCATCACGACGGTCGTGCCGGTGCGGTTGATCCTGTCCAGCAGACGCATGATCTCGATCGAGGTGTCCGGGTCCAGGTTTCCGGTCGGCTCGTCCGCCAGCAGGATCAGCGGGCGGTTCACGAACGCCCGGGCGACGGCGACCCGCTGCTGCTCACCACCGGAGAGCTCGTGCGGGTAGCGGTGCTCCTTGCCACCGAGCCCGACCAGCTCCAGCACCTCCGGCACGACCCGGCGGGCAACCGCCTTGGTCTTGCCGATCACCTCGAGAGCGAACGCCACGTTCTCGTAGGCGGTGCGGTTCGGCAGAAGCCGGAAGTCCTGGAAGACACAGCCGATCGAGCGGCGGAAGTGGGGTCGCTTCCAGGACCGCATCGACGTGACGTCCTTGCCGTTGACGACGACGCGACCCTTGTTGGGGGCGACCTCGTGCAGCAGCATCTTGATGATTGTGGACTTGCCGGAGCCGGATGGACCGATGAAGAAGACGAACTCGCCCTTCTCGATCGAGACGGACACGTTGTCGAGCGAAGGCCGGGACGCCTTCGGGTACGTCTTCGTCACTTGCTCAAGCTGAATCACGGGTGGTGAGTCTACGCGGTGTAACAACTGAGCCAAGCCCCACGCCCCACAGATCCGGCGCGCGTCGTCGAATCAGGCTTCTACCTGGAGATCGACGACGCGCTCCGCCCGCGAGCCGTCACGCACCGTCGTCGGCGAGTTGACGCTGCTTGCGCCAACGGATGCCGGCCTCGATGAAATCGTCGAGGTCGCCGTCGAAGACCCCGCTCGGATTGCCGGTCTCCTGCTCGGTTCGGAGATCCTTCACCATCTGATACGGGTGCAGGACGTAGGAGCGCATCTGGTCGCCCCACGAGCTGGTGCCGCCGCTCTTGAGGCCGGCCATCTTCTCTTCCTCCTCCTGGCGCTTGCGCTCCAGGAGCCGGGCCTGGAGCACCCGCAGCGCGGAGGCCTTGTTCTGCAGCTGGGACTTCTCGTTCTGGCAGGTCACCACGATGCCGGTCGGGATGTGGGTGAGCCGGACCGCCGAGTCGGTGGTGTTGACGCTCTGCCCACCGGGGCCGGAGGAGCGGTACACGTCGACGCGTACCTCGTTCTCCGGGATGTCGATGTGGTCGGTCTGCTCGGTGACCGGCAGGACCTCGACGCCCGCGAAGCTGGTCTGCCGGCGGCCCTGGTTGTCGAACGGGCTGATCCGGACCAGTCGGTGCGTCCCCGACTCGACGCTGAGCGTGCCGTACGCGTAGGGCACCTTGACCGCGAAGGTGGCCGACTTCAGGCCCGCCTCCTCGGCGTACGAGGTCTCGTAGACCTCGGTCGGGTAGCCGTGGCGCTCCGCCCAGCGCAGGTACATCCGCAGCAGCATCTCGGCGAAGTCCGCCGCGTCCACGCCGCCCGCGCCGGCCCGGATGGCGACAAGCGCCTCCCGGGAGTCGTACTCGCCAGAGAGCAGGGTGCGGACCTCCATCTCCTGGATGGCCTTGGTCAGCCCGGTGATCTCCGCCTCGACCTCGGTGAGCACCCCCGGGTCGGATTCGGCCTCGGCCAGCTCCAGCAGCACCTGGGCGTCGTCGAGCTGGGCGCGCAGGCTGCCCAGCTTGCTGATCTCGCCGTTGACGTACGACAGCTGCGAGGTCACCTGCTGAGCCTTGGCCTGGTCGTCCCACAGGTCGGGGGCGGAAGCCTCCTGCTCAAGGCGGGCCTTGTCCTCGTGGAGACGGTCGAGGTTGAGGACGGCCTCGATGTTTCGCAGGGTCGCGTCGAGTTCCTTGAGCTGTTCGGCGTAATCGGCAGCGGTCACGACAGACAAGCGTACTGCGTCACGGAAGGAGCAGCTCGTTCCCTGTCGGCGGACCCGCCGGAGATCACCCGACGGGGGCGGACTTCAACCACGACAGGGCGGCCCGGTGGTAGGCGACGGCGAACTCCAGGGCGCTGGCGTCGTAGGTGTCGCCGTCCCGTTTGGCGTTCTTGACCTGCTCCCGGACCTGGGCGAGGGCCTCGGTGTGGTATTCGTTCGCGGAGGCGTACAGGCTCTTCAGCTGGCTGGCGGAGTGCAGGTTGCCGAAGGCCATCCGCAGCGCTATCGGGTTGCGGATGGTGTCCCGCCCCGGGTTCTCCGCCAGCCAACGGGAAAATGTCCGTTTCCCGCTGGCGGTGAGTGCGTACGGCTGGCTCATCCGCGGCCCCGGCTTACCGAGCCGCACGAAACCCCGCTCGGCCAGCACCGGCAACTCGCGGTAGACCTGACTGCGGGTCATCGACCAGTACGGCGCCAGACGGCGCTCAGCGGCGGCCATCAACTGGCCGCCTGTCATCGGGCCCTCGTGGAGGAGGCCGAGCAGGGCCGCCGCCGTAGGGTTGACTCCGGATTCCGCCATGCCCACTACGCTGCCACTTTGCGCACGCGGCGTCCAGGATTTGGCAGTTTGCCACCCGACAGGACTTCCTAAGTGCACTGTCGGCGACAGACTGTCCGTTGAGGACTATCGATGGGTTGGGTCGGCGGGCCGACCGCCGGCGGCGCCGAGCGCGCCGCCGGCGGGTCGTCGCCGGTCAGCCCATGTGGGGGTACGTGTGGTCGGTCGGCGGCACGAACGTCTCCTTGATCGTGCGCGGCGACACCCAGCGGACCAGGTTCAGCCAGGAGCCCGCCTTGTCGTTGGTGCCGCTGGCCCGGGCGCCGCCGAAGGGCTGCTGCCCGACCACCGCGCCGGTCGGCTTGTCGTTGATGTAGAAGTTGCCGGCCGCGTACCGCATGCGCTCGCCGACCGAGTCGATCACCTGCCGGTCGGTGGCGAACACCGAGCCGGTAAGCGCGTACGGGGCGATCGACTCGGCCTGCGCGACCACGTCGTCGAAGCGGGCGTCGTCGAACACGTGCACGCCGAGGATCGGACCGAAGTACTCGGTGGTGAAGGTCTCGTGCGCGGCGTCGCCGCACTCGAAGAGGGTCGGCCTGACGAAGTAGCCGACCGAGTCGTCGGCGGTGCCGCCGGCGAGGATCCGGCAGGTGTCGTCGCCGGCGATCAGCTCCAGCGCGGCGGTGTGCCGGGCGAACGCCTTGTCGTCGATCACCGCGCCGCCGAAGTTGCTGAAGTCGGTGACGTCGCCGTAGGTCAGCGAGTCCGCGGTGGCGGCCAGCCGGTCGCGCAGCCCGCCCTCCCAGAGCGAGCGCGGCACGTACGCCCGCGACGCCGCCGAGCACTTCTGGCCCTGGTACTCGTACGCGCCGCGGATCAGCGCGGTGTGCAGCGCGTCCACGTCGGCGCTTGTGTGCGCGACCACGAAGTCCTTGCCACCGGTCTCGCCGACCAGCCGCGGGTAGCCCCGGTAGCGGGCGATGTTGTCGCCGACGGTCCGCCACAACTGCTGGAAGACCTTGGTGGAGCCGGTGAAGTGGATGCCGGCCAGGTCCGGGTCGGCGAGCACGACGTCGGAGACCTCCTCGCCCCGGCCGGTCACCATGTTGATCACGCCGGGCGGGAGGCCGGCGGCCTCGAACAGCCGCATGGTGAAGTGCGCGGCGAACTGCTGGGTCGGGCCCGGCTTCCAGATCACCGTGTTGCCCAGCAGGGCCGGCGCCGACGGCAGGTTGCCGGCGATCGCGGTGAAGTTGAACGGGGTGACCGCGTAGACGAAGCCCTCCAGCGGGCGGTGGTCGAAGCGGTTCCAGACGCCTGGCGACGACGCCGGCTGCTCCTCGAGCAGGCGACGGGCGAAGTGCACGTTGAACCGGAGGAAGTCGATGAACTCGCAGGCCGAGTCGATCTCCGCCTGGATCGCGGTCTTCGACTGGCCGAGCATGGTGGCGGCGTTGAGCGTGTCCCGCCAGGGGCCGGCGAGCAGTTCGGCGGCGCGCAGGAAGATCGCGGCGCGCTCCTCGAACGGCAGCGCCCGCCACATCGGGGCGGCGGCCTTGGCCGCCTTGATGGCGGCGTGCGCGTCGTCGTGGGTGGCGTGCGCGGTCACGCCCAGCACGTGCGCGTGCTTGTGCGGCTGCACCACGTTGATCGGGTCACCGGCGGCCATCCGCTGCTCGCCACCGATGGTCATCGGCAGGTCGATGCGCTCCGCGGCGAGCTCGGTCAGCCGCCGCTGGAGCCGCTCCCGATCTCCGCTGCCCGGCTCGTAGTTGCGAACCGGCTCGTTGCGCGGCTCGGGTACGGAGAACACGGCGTCCATCAAGGCTCCTGGCGATCTCGACAGCAGTGGCGAAACCGGACCCGCGGGGACCGACCGGACGGCCGGACACCGGGCGCCGCACGACAGGGCCGAGCAGCGGCGGGACCTCCCCCGATTCTCCCATGCGAGGCCGCGCGCCCCACCTCGGCCACCTCCGTACGCCAAGGACCACCCCACCCCTTCTCCCCTTACCGATCGGGCTCGATCCGACGACCCGGCAGCCACCGGGCGGCCGATCGACCCGCGCCGTCGGCAGAGCCGGGCGGGGTGGCACCCGTCGGGGGCGACGGGTGACCCAGCGGGCCCGCGTACCCTGAATGGTCGGTGACCTGCCGCCTCGAAGGGGAGACGATGACCAAGCAGCCCGGCCGCGTCCCGGCCGTCGAGTCGGACGAGCCGGCGGTCGACGCCACCGACGGCCGGCCGACGCTCGCCCCCGGCGCGGCGGTGCTCGCGCTGCTGGCGCTGGGCTGGCTGGCCGCCATGCTCTGGTCCACCCGGGAGGCCACCACCTCGGCCGCGGCCGGGGTCACCGCGATCAGCCTCTCCGCGTTCGCCCTGCCCGGCGTGATCTCGGCCGCGCTGGTGGCCGGGGCAGCCGTGGCGCTGGCCGGCGGCAACCTGCTGGCCCGCCGCTACGGCGACGGGATCACCCTGCGCTTCGTCGGGGCGATCGGCGCCGGAATGGTGGTCGGGCTGGCCGCCGCGCTGGCCGTCAACGTCACCTACTTCGACACGTCGACCACGAACGTGATCGCCGGCACCACGGCCGCCGCCGCGATCATCGGTGGTGCGATCGCCGGCGCGCGCTCGGCCCCGACGGTCGGCGCCGTGGTGACCGCGGCGCTGGGCACCCTGCTCTTCGTGGTGGCGTTCAGCCAGGCCCGCGACCCGCTGTTCGACCTCTTCGGCGCCGGGGACACCCAGGAGTCGCTTGTCAACGCCGCGAAGTGGGTGTCGCGTACCGAATCGCTCGTCGCCGGCCTGCTCGCCGGGCTGCTCGCCTTCGGCTACCTGAGCTGGGCGCGGCGTCGGGCCGTCCGACACGATCCGGCGACGCCCGCGCTGCGCTGGCCGGCGTACCTGCTCGCCGGCGCCGGACCCGGGCTGCTCCTGCTGCTCGCCGAGGTGATCATCCGAATCGGCGGCCGGTCCCTGCTGGACCTGGCCAGCGCGCTCAGCGAGGCGGACGCGGTGGCGCAGACCTCACTGGGCACCTCGCGGGTGGACAACGGCATCTGGGTGCTCTTCGTGGGCGCGCTGACCGCGCTCATCGCGTTCGGACGCACTCTCGGGCCGGCGCACAGCGACGACGACGAGCCGGTCGACTCCCCCGCCGACGCGGGCGACCCGGCCGACGCCGTCGAGGCGGACCCGGCCCGCTGACCCCCGGCCGCTCAGCCGGCGGCGCGCAGCAACAGGTCGAGCTCCGTCACGTCGTACCACTCCAGCTCGTGGTCCTCGGCGCCGTCGACGGTGAACTGGGCGTCCGGGTCGCCAGCGGCGGCCTCGGCCACCACGTCGGCCGCCGCGGCGACCTCCTCGGCGGCATCCGCGCCGTCCACGTGGATCGCCGCCACGGCAGCGACAGGCACGACGTCGGCCAGCGTCACCGTGCTGGATCCCAGCTCGCCGTCGCCCCGCCCGAGCGCGGCCGGCGGCAGGTCGGCCGAGACGACGACCCGGCGGCGGGGCGCGCTCGGGTCGGCCCGGAGCAGGTGCAGCGACTCCTGGGCGGCCCGGGTGAACGCCACGTACTCCAACTCCTCCTCGTCGCCCTCGGCGTACCACTCGCGCAGCGCCGGGGTCACGGCGTGCGCCTGGTCGGCGCTCAGGCCCTGCTCGCGCAGTCGGGCCAGCATCGGTACGGTCGCCGGTACGTACACCCGGACAAGCTCGTGGTTCACCGGTTGTCTCCCCGCTCGGTCCTCCACCGGCGGCCGCCGGCACGGGCGCAGATCATGCCGCACGCCGTGACCGTCATACACCGCACCTCCGGTCGGTGGAAGTTCCTCGCCGGTGTGTCCGCCGTCGCCGGTCCCGCGACCGGGCCGTCCCGGCTGGGCCGTCCGCGCTGTCGATGGCAAACTGAACCAAACGACACCAACCCCGGGAGTGTCCGTGGAGCCCAGGTTCCTGCTGCTGTCCGACGTCGCCGCCGAGCTCAACGTGTCGGACTCGCAGGTCTACCACATGGTGCGCAGCGGAGAGCTGCCGGCGATCAAGATCGGCGGGCGCGGCCAGTGGCGGGTGGAGCGCGCCCGACTGGAGGAGTACATCGCCCGCAAGTATGACGAGACCGCCGACTGGGTGCAGAGCAATCCCCTCGTCGACCGCGACCCGGAGTAGCCCCCGCCGGCCGTCCAGCCCTCGACGATGCCATTGACCGGGGTGGCCCGATCGCTCAGAATCGATGAGTCGAAGGCAAACGAAGGCAAACGCAAGATCGAGAGGGCTGCGATGAGTGAGCGTCCGTCCCGACCACCCGTACGGCTGCGCCCCGCCCCACCCATCGACCCCCCGTACGCGGACGAGACGGAAGGGCCGTACTGGCCGGCGCCGACCCACGGCCAGCTCGCCCTCGACCTGTTCGCCGCCTCCCGCCAGGACCAGGCCCGGCCACCGGAGCGTCGCCGCACCCTCCGCCCGGTGCCCAGCAGGCCGGCCGGCCATCCGGGTACGCCACTGCCGTCCACCACCGCCTCCGAGGCGACCCGGGCGGCGCACCGCTTCGTCAGCACCTGCCTGGAGGTGGTAAACGGCTACCGCTCGCCGGCGCAGGTGCGGCCACTGCTCGACCCGGCCCGCTCCGGAGAGCTGCTGATCGAGCTGTCCCGGGCCTCCGGACGGACCGGGGCGACCCGCCGCCGCGCCGTGCGACCGCTGGCCCGACTGCTCCGCCTGCGGGTCTGCAAGCTCGGGGACGCCGCGGTGGAGGCCGCCGCCGTGCTCACCGGCGACGGCGGCCGGAGCTGGGCGATGGCGCTGCGCCTGGAACACCGCCGGGGCCGCTGGCTCTGCACCGCCCTGCACGTCCTCTGACCCCCCACCGGCGCGTCTCACCGGCCGGGGTCGGGTGAGCCTGGAAAAGCCGACGGGCCCCGGCCAGATCGGCCGGGACCCGTCGTCGAACTGCTTCGGTCAGTTGCCGCCGTTGGGGGCGCCGTGGCAGCGCTTGTACTTGCGGCCCGAACCGCACGGGCACGGCGCGTTGCGCGACGGGCCGTTGGAGGCGTCCGCCTGGCTCGGCGCCGGACGGCGCGAGCCGGCCGTCGGAAGCGTCGGGCCCCGCAGCCCGGAAGCCGGCCGCTGCGGGGCGGACGGCGCGCTCTGCCCCGGCGACGCCGGGACGCTCGGTGCCGGGCGACCCACACCGAGCGCGGGCGCCTGCTGCTCGGCCTGCTCGACCGCCACCGCACCCGGGCTGGCCTCGCCGTCGATGGTGGGGGCCGAATATTGCAGGCCCTGCCGCTGCGGAGCGCGGTTGAGACCCTTGGCCTGGATCTCCACCGGCTTGTCCAAAAGCGTGACCTCCTCCGACTCCGCGGGCTCCGGCTCGGTCACCTGGACGTCCACGTTGTAGAGGAAGCCGACCGTCTCCTCCTTGATGCCGTCCATCATGGTGGCGAACATGTCGAAGCCCTCGCGCTGGTACTCCACCACGGGGTCCCGCTGGGCGTACGCCCGGAGGTTGATGCCCTCCTGGAGGTAGTCCATCTCGTAGAGGTGCTCACGCCACTTGCGGTCGATCACCTGGAGCAGCACCATCCGCTCGAGCTGGCGCACCCCCTCGGTGCCGAGCTGCTCCTCGCGCCGGTCGTACGCGGCGTGCGCGTCCTCCTTGAGGCGGGCGACCAGGAAGTCGGCGTCCATGCCGGCCCGGGAACCGCCGGCCTCCTCCTCCAGCTCCTCGATCGTCACGCCGACCGGGTAGAGCTGCTTGAGGCTGGACCAGAGCTGCTCGAGGTCCCAGTCCTCGCCGTAGCCCTCCGAGGTGGCGCCCCGCACGTACGCCTCGACGGTGTCGTCGATCATGTTGCGGACCTGGTCGGAGAGGTCCTCACCGTTGAGCACCCGGAGCCGCTCGGCGTAGACGACCTGGCGCTGCTTGTTGAGCACCTCGTCGTACTTGAGCACGTTCTTACGGATCTCGGCGTTCTGGCCCTCGATCTGGGCCTGGGCGCTCTTGATCTGCCGGGTGACCATCTTCGACTCGATGGGCACGTCCTCCGGGATGTTGAAGCGCTCCATCACCGCCTCGACCGCGCCGGCCCGGAAGCGCCGCATCAGCTCGTCCTGCAGGGACAGGTAGAAGCGGGACTCGCCCGGGTCACCCTGCCGGCCGGCGCGACCGCGCAGCTGGTTGTCGATCCGCCGGGACTCGTGCCGCTCGGTGCCCAGCACGTACAGGCCACCGGCGGCGGCGACCTCCTCCGCCTCGGCGTCGCAGGCCTGCTTCCAGGTGGGCAGGACCTCCTCCATCGCCTTGGCGTACTCCTCCTCGTTCTCCAGCGGGTCGAGGCCACGCTGGCGCAGCTCGTTCGCGGCGAGGAACTCGGGGTTGCCGCCGAGCAGGATGTCCGTGCCACGGCCGGCCATGTTGGTGGCCACCGTGACGGCGCCCTTGCGCCCGGCCTGGGCGACGATCTCGGCTTCCCGGGCGTGGAACTTGGCGTTCAGCACGTTGTGCGGGATGCCCCGCCGGCGCAGCAGCTGGGAGAGGATCTCCGAGTTTTCCACCGAGACGGTGCCGACAAGCACCGGCTGGCCCATCTGGTGCCGCTCGGCGATGTCCTCTATGACCGCGTTGAACTTGGCCTTCTCGGTCTTGTAGATCACGTCCGGCCGGTCCTCCCGGACCATCGGGCGGTGGGTCGGGATGCTCACGACACCGACCTTGTAGACCTTGTTGAACTCGCTCGCCTCGGTCTGCGCCGTACCGGTCATCCCGGACAGCTTGTTGTAGAGGCGGAAGTAGTTCTGGAGGGTGATGGTGGCCAGGGTCTGGTTCTCCTGCTTGATCTCCACCCCCTCCTTGGCCTCGATCGCCTGGTGCATGCCCTCGTTGTAGCGGCGGCCGTGCAGGATGCGACCGGTGAACTCGTCGACGATCAGGACCTCACCGTCGCTGACGATGTAGTCCTTGTCGCGCTTGTACAGCTCCTTGGCCTTGATGGCGTTGTTGAGGTAGCCGACCAGCGGAGTGTTCACCGACTCGTACAGGTTGTCGATGCCGAGCCGGTCCTCGACCTTGGCCACGCCGCGCTCGGTCACCGCGATGGTGCGCTTGGAGTGGTCGACCTCGTAGTCGCCCTCACCGTCGGTGCCGGGCTGGAGCCTGGCCACGACGCCGGCGAACTCGCCGTACCAGCGGGCCGAGTGCTCGGCCGGGCCGGAGATGATCAGCGGGGTGCGCGCCTCGTCGATGAGGATCGAGTCGACCTCGTCGACGACCGCGAAGTTGTGGCCGCGCTGGACCAGCTCGTCCTTCGACCAGGCCATGTTGTCGCGCAGGTAGTCGAAGCCGAACTCGTTGTTGGTGCCGTACGTGATGTCGCACTCGTAGGCGGCCTTGTGCTCGCTGGCCGGCCGGTTGGGCAGCACCACGCCGACGGTCAGCCCGAGGAACTCGTGCACGCGACCCATCCAGGCCGCGTCGCGCTGGGCGAGGTAGTCGTTGACCGTGACCACGTGCACGCCGTCGCCGGAGAGCGCGTTGAGGTAGACGGCCATGACCGAGGTCAGCGTCTTACCCTCACCGGTCTTCATCTCGGCGATGTTGCCGAAGTGCAGAGCCGCGCCGCCCATCACCTGGACGTCGTACGGCCGCTGGCCGAGCACCCGGGCGGCCGCCTCGCGGGCCACCGCGAACGCCTCCGGCAGCAGGTCGTCGAGGGTCTCACCGTCGGCGAGCCGCTCCCGGAACTGCTCGGTCATGCCGCGCAGCTCCTCGTCGGTGAGGTTGACGTAGTCGTCCTCGATCGAGCTGACGGCATTGGCGATGGCCTTGAGCCGCCGCACCATGCGGCCCTCGCCCGCGTTAAGGACCTTTTCCAGAATCGACACGGATCAACGCTCCCCTAGACAGTCTCGAACCATCGTAGGCGCTCCATCGGCGCGATGGTCACTGGTGGCGGTGCTCCGTCCCGCCGAACCCGACATAACTCGCGTCCGGGCCGCGCGCCTGACGTTATCCGGTTACGCCGTCGGCGAACGTTCCGGCACGATGCACGAGTGGAGCCCGTGGAGATCATCGAGGATGGCGTACTGCTGCGACCCTGGCGGGAAGCCGACGCCGACGCCGTGCACCGCGCCTGCCAGGACCCGGACATCCAGCGCTGGACCACCGTACCGCGCCCATACCTTCCGGAACACGCACACGGCTTCGTCACCGAGCTGAGCGGACATGCCTGGGCGGAGGGCACCGGTGCTCCCTTCGCGGTCTGCGACCCCGGGTCCGGCGAGCTGCTCGGCTCGTGCGGCCTGGTCTCCGTCGACGGCGACGGCACCGGCGAGATCGGCTACTGGACGGCCCCGTGGGCGCGCAGCCGGGGCGTGGCCGTCCGGGCGACCCGGGCGGTGGCCCGCTGGTCCT
Organism: Micromonospora orduensis; assembly: GCF_006228125.1. GTDB lineage: Bacteria > Actinomycetota > Actinomycetes > Mycobacteriales > Micromonosporaceae > Micromonospora > Micromonospora orduensis. The sequence goes on from NZ_VDFY01000176.1 coordinate 14,705, forward strand.
TCGGGACGCTCGGGCTGCGCCGGCTGCTCTGGCAGGCCGAGGTGGGCAACCACGCCTCCCGCCTGGTCGCGCTCCGGGCCGGGTTCCGGATCGACGGCCGACTGCGGCTCGGCCGACCGGCGCCGGACGGCCTCCAGGACGGCTGGGTCGGCTCGCTGCTGCCCGGCGAGGTGCCCGAACCGGGGGCGACCGGGCCGGCCGGGCCGGGCACCCTGGCCGCTCGGCGGGCCGCCGTCTTCGGCCGCCCCCAGCCCACGCTGTTCGCCACCGCCGACGCCGGTGAGCTGCGGCTCCGCCCGAAGGAGGAGCAGGACCTCGACGCCTTGGTGCGGACCTGCCGAGACCCGGAGACCATCCGCTGGACCACGGTGCCGGACCCGTACGGCCACGCCGACGCGCGGTGGTACCAGGAACACTGCCGGGAGCTGTGGGCCCGGGGCGACGCGGCGTGCTTCGCGATCGCCGACCCGGACGACAGGTACGCCGGCTCGATCGACCTTCGGCTCTCCCCGGTCGACCCGTTGCTGGCCGACGTGGGGTTCATGACGGCGCCCGACGCCCGTGGCCGCGGCTTCATGCCTGCCGCGTTGCTCGCGCTGAGCGCCTGGGGGTTCACCGCGCTGGGTCTGGCGCGGGTCGAGTGGAAGGCGCACGTGGGCAACAACGCCTCCCGTCGGGCGGCGGAGAAGGCGGGCTTCTCGTTCGAGGGGATCGCCCGGGGTGGCATACCGCACCGGGGCGGACGGGCCGACGTCTGGGTCGCCGCGCTGCTCGCCGAGGACCTGGTGTGACGCCGCCGCAGGTGGTCGAGGCGCACGGGGTGCGGCTGCGGCTGTTCCGCACCGAGGACACCGCCGACGTCGTCGACGGCTGCGCCGATCCGGTCAGCCAGCGGTTCGTGTCGAACCTGCCGTCCCCGTACACCGAGGTCGACGCCCGCTGGTGGATCGACGTCGGCGCCCCGGCGGCCTGGACCGGCGGTGGCGCCGCGTACGCCATCGCCGACCCGGCCACCGACCGGGTGCTCGGCGCGGTGGGTCTCAGCAACGCGGTGCCCGAACGGGGTCAGGCCGAGATCGGTTACTGGGTGCGGCCGGCGGCGCGGGGACGCGGGGTGGCCACCGCGGCGACCCGCGCGCTGAGCGAACATGCCTTCGCCACCGGAACCGCCCGACTGGAACTGCTCACCGACCCGGCGAACGGCCCGAGCCAGCGGGTCGCGCTGGCCGCCGGCTTCGGTCACGAGGGGTCGCGCCGGTCGGCCGGGACCGGCCGCGACGGGGGCCGCCACGACCTGCTGGCCTGGGTACGTCTCGCCGACGACCCACCCGGCCCGACCGCCCGGCTGCTACCCGACCTGCCCGGCGGGGTGCTCACCGATCAGGTGGTGGCGCTGCGCCGGCTGGCGCCCGACGACGCGGAGCTGATGTACCGGCTGCACAGTCGAGAAGAGGTCGTCGCGAACCAGGCGCCGCCGGTGCCACCGACGCCCGAGGCGATCGAGCGGCGCTGCCTGCTCGCCGAGAGCGGGTGGCTGACCGGCGACATCGCCCGGCTGCTGATCGTCGACGCGGTCACCGGCGAGCCGGCGGGCAGCTGCGGGTTGTCGTTCACTGACGCGGCCAGCGGCGAGGCCTCGATCGGTTACGCGCTGCTGCCCGACTGGCGGGGCCGGGGGTACGCGACGAGGGCTGTCCGGCTGCTCGCGGCGTGGGCCTTCGGCTCGGCCGGTGTCGCTCGGCTGGTCGCGGGCACGGTGCCGGACAACAGCGCCTCGCACCGCGTGCTGGAGCGGGCCGGTTTCCACAGTGAGGGCCTACAGCGCGGCCGCCTGCCGGGCCTGGACGGCCGGCGTCTGGACGACCTGACGTTCGCGCTGCTCCCCGCCGACCTGCGCGGAGAGCGGATCACGGGGTTGCGGTGGGCTGCCCCACCACAACCCCGTGATCGACGTGGCTCGCGGCCGGTCAGGTGGCGAGGGAGATGATCCCGTAGTCGTAGGCATGGCGCCGGTAGACGACGCTGGGACGGCCGGTCTCCTTGTCCTGGAACAGGTAGAAGTCGTGGCCGACCAGTTCCATCTCGAACAACGCGTCGTCGATCGTCATCGGCTCCGCCGGATGCACCTTCTCCCGGGCGATGTGCCACGGCTGCCGGTCGTCCTCCTCCTCGACCCGCTCCGCGACGGCCGTGCCGGCGCGAGCGCCGTCTCCCGGCGCGCTGAGCGGGGCGGCCACCAGATCCGCGACCGGTAGGCCGGCGGTGGCGGCGGCGACGGAGATCGGCGCGTGCCGACCCCGGTGTACGCGGCGACGGTCGGCCGCGCGGCGCAGCCGGGTGTCGAGCTTCGCGATGGCGGCGTCGAGAGCGCTGTAGAAGTCGTTCGTGCAGGCCTCGGCCCGAATCACCGGGCCCCGGGAAATGCAGGTGATCTCCACCCGCTGGCAGTGGTCGGCCTGGCGCGGATTGCGCTCGTGAAACAGCTCGACATCGACACGAATAAGTTTGTGGTCGTAGCGTTCGATCTTTGCGAGTTTCTCGGCTACGTGCACCCGGTAATGGTCCGGCACTTCGACGTTGCGGCCCTTGACCACGATGTCCACGTGACCTCCCTTGTTCGGACGTCTTCGATCCGTAACCCGGTCGCGCGCCGTGGGAGACCCGCTGGCGTCGACCGGACAGTGCGGCTACGCCTCCTCTCACCGCCGGGGGCGGGTGGAATGGACCTCCTACCCCCGACAGGAAAACGCTAACGCCTGTTTGCCCGGCAGTCACCCCATGTTGCCGAGACCGCCCGAGATTTTTCGCAGCTCATACACCAACGGGTGAAACGGAAACACGATCGGTTACGAACGGAGTCTTTTCTGGGTCGCCGCGAGCACCGCCGCGACACTCGGTGCCGACCCGGTCGCACCCAGCACGCGGGCCGCCGCGGCCAACGTCACCCCGGTGGTCACGATGTCGTCGAGGAGCACCACGACCGGCGCGACACCCGCCGCACCGGCACCGACCGGCGCGGCCGAGCGGGGTCGGAACGCCGCCTGCGCCGCCGCGGCCCGGCCCGCGCTGTCCAGCGTCACCGAATCGGGTCGGGGCAGCGCACGCAGTGGCCGGTGCACCCGGACTGACCAGCCGCTCCGACGCAGGCGTGCCGCGCAGTGCCGCGCCAACCGGTTGAGGTGATCGCCGTACCGGGCCCGGGCCGCCGTCGCCGTGTCCGGCACCGGCACCAGCGCCACCGGTCGGCTCCCGTCGCCGACGGCCGCCGCGACGACCTCCGCCAGCAGACCGCCGAGCGGGCGGGCCAACCCGTGCCGGCCATGGTCCTTGTACGCCAGCAGGGCCTCCCGCAGCGGGCCGGCGTACGGGCCGAGGGCGACACACGGTGGGAGGCCGGCCGGGGCGGGGGTGGGACGTACCGGCCCGGGACGCAGCGCGTCCAACGCCGTCACGCAGGAGGGGCAGACCCCGTGCCGCAGGCCGGGCCGGCGTTCCCGACAACCCGCGCAGTCGGCGGGAAGCACCAGGTCGGTGAGGTCCGCCCAGAGCCCGCGCATCGTGTCAGTAGAGGAAGAACGGGGCGGACGGGTTGCTCGGACGGCCGCCGGCCGGCGGTGGGGCGATGTCGCGTACCCGGTCGGGCTCGATCCGCTCCAACGGGCTGCTGCGGTACGCCACCCCGTTCGCCTCGTACATGTACGCCCCGCTGGGCAGGGGCACGCTGCGGTTCGTCGGGTACGCCGTCAGGTGGTTGACCTTGGCGCCGACGTCGGTACGGAGCGGCGTCTCCACGGCGCCGTCGACGCTGATCTCGTAGATCGCCGGCTGGCCGGCGGACCCGGCCACCACGAGCTGGTCCTCCCGGCCCCAGTCCACCGACGTGAGGCCGGTCAGCGAGGTCACCAACTGTCGGGGTGGGCCGATGGAGACCCCGCCGCCGTCGAGGTTGACCGCCGCCACGTAGAGCTGACCACCGGCGACCAGGGCGACCCGCTGGCCGTCCAGCGCCGCGGCCACCGCGGTGACCGGCGCGGGCAGGTTGAGCGGCACCTGATACATCCGGGCCCCCTCGTCGAAGCGGTAGAGCTGCCCGTCGGCCACCACCAGTCCCCGGCCGGGCCGGGAGTCGGCCATCCGCAGCCAGACCGGTCGGCTGATCGAGGCGTACTCGGAGGTGCCGCGGTTGAGCGTGGTGATCGGAGCGGGCCCACTGCCCACCGCGAGGCGCTGGCGACTCTTGCCGCTGCTCACCACCATCGCGGCGAGCACCCGGTTGTCGGCCCGGGCCAGGCCCGCGGAGACGATGTTGCGGTTGATGTCGGGTGCCAGCGGCACCGCCCCGCTGAGCTCGCCGACGAAGTCCAGCGGACGGATCCCGCCCTCGTACACGCAGAACCGCTGCGGGCTCTCGGTGATCGGGTAGAGCCGTTGCGCCGCGCGGCGTGCGTTCAGATCCAGTACCGGCTGCGAGTTGTTGCGGATCTTCAGCTCCAACTCGCCCCCGAGATCGCCCAGCGACCAGGCGAGCTGCGTGAGCAGCTGGTCGATGCCGTTCTGGTCGTCGCCGGACATGTCCAGGTTGACCTCCCACCGGTCGTTCGCGCCGGTGGCGTTGTTGATCAGCTCGGTGCGGTCGGGCAGCCCCACGACGCCGGGGCGCAGCCAGTCGGACGGCCCGGCCACCAACCACTTCACGACCTCGTTGACCCGCCGCTCCTGCGGCACCGCCACCGGCAGGTAACGCTGGTCGGGCACCAGGCGGGTGCGGTCGGAACTCCAGAAGTAGATCGACTCGCCCTGGTAGTACTGCTGGAGGGCGACGTCGCTGAGCAGCAGCGCGTTCGGCGGGTCGACCACGTACAGGCCGGCACGTTCGTCGTTGACGGCGCCGCCCAACGCGCCGCTGCGCAACCTGAACTCGTACTCCGTCTCGGTCGCCACCGGCGGGGCCAGCGTGCCGTTGGCCCGCAGCACACCGATCTGCTGCACGGTGATCTTCACGGTGGTGGTCGAGTCGCTGTTGAGGGTGTAGACCGCCTCCCGCAACCGGACCACGGTCATCGCGACCTCGCTGCCCTTCTTGTCCTGGAGACGGGCCCGGTCCTCCGGCGCGATGAACGCCTTGACCCGCTCGTAGGCCCGGTCCGGCTCACCGGCGGCCGCGGACAGGAAGTTGCGGACGAACGACTCGTTGGAGCTGCCGCTTGCCGTACGCGACGGCGGCTCGCTCGGCCGGCCGTTCCCCGAACCGGCCCCCGTCGCGGCCCCGCCCTTACCGTCCACCCGCACGTCCGACGAGGCCGGGATGCCGCAGGCGCCGCCCAGCAGGAGCACCACACCGAGTGTCCCGAGCACGACCGGGCGCCTCATGAGCCCACCTCCGCCCGCTGCCCGTCCCCGGTCGGAGCTGGACCGATCGCCAACGCCCCACCGGTGCCGGGCCCGATGGCCAGCGGACCACCGTCGCGGGGGCCACCGAACGGCAGGGCGGCGTCGGCCGGCACCAGCCGCAGCGGCGAGGTGGTCAGTCGGTCACCGGCCCGGGCCGGCAGGGTGAGGCGGAACTGCGCGCCCTGCCCCGGCGCGCCCCACGCCTCCAGCCAGCCGCCGTGCAGTCGGGCGTCCTCCAGGCTGATCGACAGACCCAGACCGGTGCCCCCGGTCTGCCGTGCCCGGGACGGATCAGCCCGCCAGAACCTGTTGAACACCAACTTCTCCTCGCCGGCCTTGAGCCCCACCCCGTGGTCCCGCACGGTGATCGCCACGGCGGTCTCGTCGATGCCGAGGGTGATCAGCACCGGGCGGGCCTCGCCGTGCTCGACGGCGTTGCCGACCAGGTTGCGCAGCACACGCTCGACCCGGCGCGGGTCGACCTCGGCGATCACCGGCGTGCCCGGCAGGTCGAGTTCGATGGGTACGCCCACCCGCTCGGCCAGGCCGGCCAGCCGCTCGACCACCCGGTGCACCACCGGCACCAGGTCGGTCGGCTCGGCGTCCAGCATGGCGAACCCGGCGTCGAACCGGCTGATCTCCAGCAGGTCGGTGAGCAACTCCTCGAAGCGGTCCAGTTCGGCCTGGAGCAGCTCGGCGCTGCGGGCCACCGCCGGATCGAACTCGTCGCGCTCGGCGAAGATCAGGTCGGCGGCCATCCGGACCGTGGTCAACGGCGTACGCAGCTCGTGCGAGACGTCTGAGGTGAATCGGCGCTGCAACCGGGACATCTCCTCCAGGCGCAGGATCTGCCGTTGCAGGTTGGTGGCCATCTGGTTGAACGAGGCGGCGAGCAGGGCCAGGTCGTCCTCGCCGTTGACCACCATCCGCTGGTCCAGAAGGCCGGCGGAGAGCCGCTGGGCGGTACGCGCGGCCACCCGGACCGGGTTGACCACCAGGCGGGTGACCAGGGCAGCGAGCAGCCCGAGCAGGATCACCAGCGCCACTCCGGTGGCCACCACTGTGGCCCGGGCGTCGGCGGCGGTGGAGTCCTGCCGGGTCAGCGGCACCAGGTAGTACAGCTCGATCTGGCCGAAGCGGGTGGGCACCGGAGAGCCGTACACCAGGTACTTGGTGCTCTGCCCGGTGAGCCGGCCGGTACGGATCTGGCTGGCCACCTTGCCCTCGGCGACGGCGGCCCGCAGCTCCGGGCTGATCAGCGGCTGGACGTTCACCGACGGCGCGGCGCGGGTCTGGATGTCGTTGGGGTAGTCGTCGGCGGTGATCGCCACCACCACGCCACTGGTCTGCTGGGGGTCACCGCCGGCCAGGTAGTTGACCGTGCCGTCGATGGTCTCCTGGAGCTGCGCCTCCTGCGGCTGGCCGTACAGGGAGACCTGCTTGGCCGCGTAACTGGCGCCGCTGTTCACCCGCAGCCGCACGTCGGTACGGGCGTTGTCCAGCAGAATCGTGGTGATCTTGTCGGCGATCAGGAACGCGAAGCCGCCGACGAGCAGGCTGGAGGCGACAAGCGTGATGGTCACCACCCGCACCTGGAGCGATCGGCGCCAGGTCTGGTGCACCCCGGCCACCACCCGCGCGGCGCGGCCACTCACCACACGCCAGACCTCCCCGCCGGCGATGCGCCGGCGAGCAGCCACTGTCGGGGGGTGTGGGGGCGGTGAGGTCGACACAGTGTGACCAGGCTATCCGGTCCCCGCCTTGTAGCCCACGCCCCGCACGGTGAGGATGATTTCCGGCCGCTCCGGGTCCGGCTCGATCTTGGCCCGGAGCCGCTGGACGTGCACGTTCACCAGGCGGGTGTCGGCCGCGTGCCGGTAACCCCACACCTGCTCCAGCAGCACCTCGCGGGTGAAGACCTGACGCGGCTTTCGGGCGAGCGCGACCAGCAGGTCGAACTCCAGCGGAGTCAGCTTCACCTCCTCGTCGTTACGGCTGACCGTGTGCGCGGGCACGTCGATGGTGATCTGGTTGCCGGGCGGCCCGATGGTCAACATCTCCGGCGCCACGTCCTCGCCCCGGCGCAGTCGGGCCCGCATCCGGGCGACCAGCTCCTTGGGCTTGAACGGCTTGACCACGTAGTCGTCGGCGCCGGACTCCAGCCCGAGCACCACGTCCACGGTGTCGCTCTTGGCCGTCAGCATGACGATCGGCACGCCGGACTCGGCCCGGATGGACCTGGCCACGTCGATACCGCTCATCCCGGGCAACATCAGGTCGAGCAGCACGATATCGGGCCGGCTGTCGCGGAAGGCAGCCAACGCCCGCTCACCATCGGCCACGAACGAGGGCAGGAATCCCTCACTACGCAGCACGATGCCGAGCATCTCGGCGAGTGCGGGGTCGTCGTCGACCACCAGTACCCGGGCTCTCATGGGATTAATATTGCATCCCCGTTCAGTTCGGTGGGACCGGCGTCGGGTGGATCCCGGCCGGGCTGCAACCATGATCCCCCGTCGGCGCCGCCCAGCGCCACCGCAGCGTCGGGCCGGTCGCGCTGTCGTGATCCGGACGGCGGTCAGCCGAAGAGCGCACGCCCCCAGTGGTCCCCGCCGTCGCGGACGCCGGGCGGGCAGGCGAAAAGGCCGCTGGAGACGTGCCGCAGGTACTCGTTCATCACGTCGTGGCGGGCCAGCTGGGTCTGGATCGGCACGAACTGCCGGCGCGGATCACGCTGGTAGGCGATGAAGAACAGGCCCGCGTCGAGCCGGCCGAGGCCGTCCGAGCCGTCCACGAAGTTGTAGCCCCGGCGCAGCAGCTGGGCGCCGTTGTTGCGGCTCGGATGGGCCAGCGTGACGTGGGCGTGCTCGGCGATCACCGGTTTGCCGTCGTCACCGCGTGCCGCGAAGTCCGGTTCGTCGAACTCGTCGGTCCGGCCCAGCGGAGCGCCACTGCCCTTGGCCCGGCCGACGATTTCCTCCTGCTCGGCCAGCGACGTCCGGTCCCAGGTCTCCACCAGCATCCGGATCTTGCGGGTGACCAGGTACGCGCCGCCGGTCATCCAGTCCGGCCCGTCGCCCGGCTGCACCCACAGCTGGTCACGCAGCAGGCTGGTGTCCTCCGCCTTGAGGTTGGCCGTGCCGTCCTTGAATCCGAAGAGGTTGCGCGCGGTGGCCTGGTCCCGGGAGGTCGACGAGGTACGGCCGAAGCCGAGCTGCGACCAGCGGACGCTCACCACGCCCATGCCGATCCGGGCCAGGTTGCGGATGGCGTGCACCGCGACCTGCGGGTCGTTGGCACACGCCTGTACGCAGAGGTCGCCGCCGGAGATCTGCGGCTGCAACGCGTCACCGGGGAACTTCGGCAGCTCCGCGAGGGCGGCCGGACGCCGGTCGGCGATGCCGAAACGGTCCCGGCCGTCGGCGTCGCGGAACAGCGTCGGCCCGAAACCGATCGTGAGGGTGAGCTGGGACGGGGGCAGGCCTAGCGCCTCGCCGGTGTCGTCCGGTGGGGCCTCCGGCATCCCGCCTACCGCGCCCAGCACCCCGGCGTCCCGGCCGGCGGTCATCCGGGCGGCGGCGGCCGTCCACTCCTCAAGCATCCCGACCAGCCGCGCCCGGTCCTTGGTGATCACGTCGAACGCGACGAAGTGCAGCCGGTCCTGCGCCGGGGTGACGATCCCGGCCTGGTGCTCACCGTGGAAGGGCACCGCCCCGGCCGGGTGGTCGCTGGCGGCGGCCGGGCCACGGGAGCCGCCGACCAGGGCTCCCGCGCCGACTGCCACTCCGGCGACACCGGCCACCCCGGCACCGGCGAGCGTGATCGCCCGCCGCCGGGTCACCCTGCTCCCGCTCATCGCTTCGACTCCCCCTGACGTCCGGTCACTTGGCGACGGCCGCGGCGACCTTGCTGATCGGCTCGGCGAGCGCGTTGATGCCGTCGGACAGTTCCTTGAGCTCGGCCTTGCTCAGCGCGGTGTGCAGCTTCCAGCCGTCGCCGTCGCGGTGCTTGCCGAGCAGTGCCTCGACGTTTGCGAACTCCGTGTCCAACTGCGTCACCAGCTCCGGTGAGCGCTGCTCCAGCGCCGGCCGCAGGGCCGACACGGCCGCCTTGGAACCCTCCAGGTTGGCGGCGAAGTCCCACAGGTCGGTGTGCGAGTAGCGGTCCTCCTCGCCGGTGATCTTGCCGCTGGCCACCTCGTCGAGCAGTTCCTTCGCGCCGTTGGCGAGCTGGAGCGGGGAGAGCTTCTCGGCGTTGGCCTTGGCCACGATCTCCTTGACGTCGACCAGCAGCCGGTCGGCGATCGGGCCGTCCTTGCTGATGTCGCCGGACTGCCAGAGGTCCTTCTCGATTCGGTGGAAGCCGGTGAACTCCATCCCCTCCTCGATGACCTCCTCGCGGCCGTCGATCTTGGGGTCGAGGTCGCCGAAGATCTCGGCCACCGGCTCGATCCGCTCCCAGTAGGTGCGGGCGACCGGGTAGAGCGTCTTGGCCTTCGCCACGTCGCCGGCCTTCACCGAGGCGACGAACTCCTCGGTCTTGTCCAGCAGCGCGGCGGTCTGGCTCTTGACGTAGCGCTGGTAGTTCTCGGTGGCGCCGGCCAGGGCGGCGTCGGCGGTGAGCGGCTGCGCCGACCCGCTGACCTTGAGCGCACCCCGGATGCCCTTGCCGCTCATCCCGGGCTTGCAGGCCGTCTCGTACGTCCCGGCCGGCAGCTCGACGCGCAGCTCGCGGCTCAGGCCGGGGGCGATGTTCTCCACCTCACCCATCACCCGGTCGCCGGAGGCGTACACGTAGAACTCGGTCACCTTCGCGCCCGAGTTGGTGATCTTGAAGGTGGCGGTGCCGGCGCCCAGATCGGTCGTACCGACCTCGCACGCGGTGTCGCTGGCCTTGACCACGATCGGGCCGCCGGCCCCCGCCGCGTCATCCTTCGATGAGTCGGAGCAGGCGGCGACACCGGTCGTGGCCAGCACACCGGCGGCGGCCAGCGCGAAAAAGCGGGTGGTACGCATCTGAGCTGTCTCTCCTCGTAAGGGTCAGGCACGCTGCGGCGTGGTCGCCGCCTCGGCCTCGGTGCCGGTGTCGGTGTCGGCTCCGCGCTCGGTGCCGGTGGCCGCGGTGGGTGCCGGCGCAGGCCGGTTCGGGCGCAGGAAGAGCGCCAGGACCGGCACCGCGTACCCGATCCAGGCGATCGTCTCCAGCACGGTGGGCGCGGGCGTCACGTTGAACATGCCGGCCAGCAGCGCGGCGTACCAGGTGCTCGGGTCGAGCGTGCCGGTGATGTCGAAGGCCAGGTCGTTCAGGCCGGGCAGGACAGCGGCCTCCTGGAAGTCGTGCACGCCGTACTTGAGGATGCCGGCGGCGACCAGGATCAGCAGCGCTCCGGTCCAGGTGAAGAACGTGCTGAGGTTGATCCGCAGGGCGCTGGCGTAGAGCAGCACGCCGAGCACCACGGCGGTGAGGATGCCACCGATCAGCGCGAGCAGCGGCCCGCTGTCGCCGGCCGCGCCCTGGGCGGCGGAGTAGAAGATCAGCGCGGTCTCCAGGCCCTCCCGGATCACCGCGAGGAAGGCCATGCCGGCGACCGCGAGGGACCCGACGGCCAGCGCCTCGGTGAGCTTACCGCGCAGCTCGCCGGCGATCGTCCGGGCGGCGCGGCGCATCCAGAAGATCATCCACGTGACGAAGACCACGGCGGCGACGGAGGTGATCGCCTCGAACAGTTCCCGGTCCTCGGAGCGGGCCAGCAGCGAGGTCGACGTGTACTCGATCAGCCAGCCGAAGAGCACCGAGAGCACCACGGCCAGGCCGACGCCCGCCCAGACCTGGGGCAACCGGTCCCGGCGCTGCGCCTTCACCAGGAAGGCCACCAGGATGCTGACCACCAGGGTCGCCTCCAGGCCTTCCCGCAGGCCGATCAGGTAGGTCGCGAACATCCCCGCTCCGTGTCCATCAGGATTGCCTCAGCTAACTTAGGGCAGCCATACCTTCCTCCTGCTCAGGCCACTCGTCAAGTCGTTCATGACAAGCTCACTCATCCCGGCTGTGGGAGGATCCCGGCGTGAGGGGATTCCTGCCGTGGCTGACGGTGCTGGCGGTGGTGCTGCTGCTCAGCGCGTTGCGGCTGCGGGCACTGGCCACAGTCGTGTCGCTCGGCTGGCTCGCCTGGTGCGTCTGGAGCTGGGTCCGCCCCGCCCGCCGCCGTCCCTGAGGCGGAGACAGAGAACCGGGCCGGCTGCGAACAGCCGACCCGGTCCGGAAAAGAACGATCAGTAGCGGTAGTGGTCCGGCTTGAACGGTCCCTCCGGCGAGACACCCAGGTACGCGGCCTGCTCCTTGGTGAGCGTGCTCAGCTTCGCGCCGAGCGCGCCCAGGTGCAGCCGGGCCACCTTCTCGTCCAGGTGCTTGGGCAGCACGTAGACGCCGATCGGGTAGTCCTCGGTCTTGGTGAAGAGCTCGATCTGGGCGATCGTCTGGTTGGCGAACGAGTTCGACATCACGAAGCTCGGGTGCCCGGTCGCGTTGCCCAGGTTAAGCAGACGGCCCTCAGAGAGCACGATGATCGCGTGACCGTCGGCGAAGCGCCACAGGTCGACCTGCGGCTTGATGTTGACCCGCTCGACGTCGGAACGCTTGGCCAGACCGGCCATGTCGATCTCGTTGTCGAAGTGGCCGATGTTGCCCACGATGGCCTGGTGCTTCATCCGGGCCATGTGCTCGTTGGTGATGACGTCGAAGCAGCCGGTGGCGGTGATGAAGATGTCGGCCTGCTCGACCACGTCGTCCAGGGTGGCGACCTGGTAGCCGTCCATCGCGGCCTGCAACGCGCAGATCGGGTCCACCTCGGTCACCACGACCCGGGCGCCCTGGCCGCGCAGCGACTCGGCGCAGCCCTTGCCCACGTCGCCGTAGCCCATGACCACGGCCATCTTGCCGCCGATCAGCACGTCGGTGGCCCGGTTGATGCCGTCGATGAGCGAGTGCCGGCAGCCGTACTTGTTGTCGAACTTGCTCTTGGTCACCGAGTCGTTGACGTTGATGGCCGGGAAGAGCAGGGTGCCGGCGCGGTGCATCTCGTAGAGCCGGTGCACGCCCGTCGTGGTCTCCTCGGTCACGCCCTTGATGCCGGCGGCGATCCGCGTCCAGCGCTGGCCGTCCTCGGCGAGCGAGCGGTGCAGCAGGTCGAGGATGACCGCGTACTCCTCCGAGTCGGCGGACTCGACGGGCGGCACGACCCCGGCCTTCTCGAACTCGGCACCCCTGTGCACCAGCAGGGTGGCGTCACCGCCGTCGTCGAGGATCATGTTGGGGCCCTGCCCGTCGGGCCAGGCGAGCACCTGCTCGGTGCACCACCAGTACTCCGGCAGCGTCTCGCCCTTCCAGGCGTACACCGGGACGCCGGCGGGGGCCTCGGGGGTGCCGTCCGGGCCGACGACGATCGCCGCGGCCGCGTGGTCCTGCGTGGAGAAGATGTTGCAGGACGCCCAGCGCACCTGCGCGCCGAGGGCGACCAGCGTCTCGATCAGGACGGCGGTCTGGATGGTCATGTGCAGCGAGCCGGTGATCCGCGCGCCGGCGAGCGGCTGCGCCTCGGCGAACTCCCGCCGGATCGCCATCAGGCCGGGCATCTCGTGCTCGGCGAGCTGGATCTCCTTGCGCCCGAACTCGGCGAGCGACAGATCCGCCACCTTGAAGTCGCCCTCGGCGAGCGTGCTCGGCCGGGCCTCGGACGGCGTACCGCTGGCGGCCGCCGGGAGGGTGCTGGTCATGAAAGCTCCTGTCGAACGATGTCTGCGCCGACCCTCCACCTTACGCGCGTCGGCGACGGGCATCAGGGGGACGTGGACAGCGCACGGGGCGGTCGGTCGTGGACAGTTTCCCGTCCACTCCCGCCCGCCCCGCGCATCCCCCCGGTTTGGTTCCCCCGCACGTTGTCGGACCGTCGTCGCGATAACGCTGCGTACTCTTAGAGTCACACCGAGGTAGGGTGACGTCAAGCCATTCCGGGAAAGTCGGACTTGCGTCGTTGCGGCGAGCGCGTCAGCACAACCCGGACGTCGCCACGTACGCCTCACCAGCGCCACCGATCCGCAGCGGCGCACCAGCGGCATCGCCGATCGCCGCCTGACCGGACACCAGCGTCACCGCGCCCGCCCCGTCGTCCACCGTGACCGCACCGGACCCGCAGAGCACCACCCGGGGGCCGGGCAGTGACAACGTGACCGACGGCACCGCCGTACCGACCCGCACCCGGTGCAGCGCGAAGTCGTCCACCGGCACCGGCCACCAGTCCACCCCCGGGCCCACCGGCTGCGCCGCCCGGACCGGCTCGTCGAGCACCTCGAAACGCAGCACCCGCAACAACTCGTCGACGTCCACCCGCTTCGGCGTCAGCCCACCACGCAGCACGTTGTCGCTGGCCGCCATGATCTCCACGCCGCAACCGCTCAGGTAGGCGTGCAGGTTGCCGGCGGGCATCCAGATCGCCTCCCCCGGCACCAGCCGCACGTGGTGCAGCAGCAACGCGACAAGCACACCGGGATCCCCCGGGTACGCCACCGCCAACCGCCGGGCCAGCTCCGCGTCCGGGCCGTCGGTCGGCGCCGCCACCACGGCGGACAACAACCCGTCGCGCTCACCGGCCGGCCAGGCGAGCAGCGTCCGCACCGCCGTCCGCAACCCCGCCGACCCGGCCCGCAACGCCTCCACCACCGGCGCCAGCACCGGTACGCCGAACGACGCGAGCGCCTCGGCCGACTCCACCGGCGGCCGGAACCCGCACAGCGCCTCGAACGGGGTGAGCGCCACCAGCAACTCCGGCTTGTGGTGCGGGTCGGAGTAGTTGCGTTCCGCCGCCGGACGCCCGGCCTCCGCCTCGTACCCGGCCCGGGCCTGCTCGGCGTCCGGGTGGGCCTGCAGGCTCAGCGGGGCGTCCGCGGCGAGGACCTTGAGCAGGAACGGCAGCCTGCTGCCGAAGCGGTCGGACACCCCCTGGCCGAGCCACTGCCCCGGCTCGTCCCGCACCAGGTCACACAGGCTGACCTGGAGCCCGGCGCGCTCCACCATGGCCGGGGCGCCCGGGTGGGCGCCCAGCCACAGCTCCGCCTCCGGACCGGTGCTGGGCACCGGCCGGCCCTGCAACAGCGCGAGAGCCGAGCGCGAACCCCAGGCGTAGTCCCGGATCGGTCCGTACAGCAGTTCCACCCGTCAGCCCCCGGGCCGCCCGGCCGCCTCGCCCTCCTGCGGCTGCGGCACAGCGGTGTCGGCGGCGGCGCCCGTCCCGGCCTGAGCGGCGGCGACGCTCCAGATGTCCGGCTCCAGGTAGATCACCCGGGCGACCGGTACGGCTGCGCGGATCCGCGACTCCACGGCGTTGATGCCGCGCGCCAGTTGCTCCGCGCTCTCGCAGGCCGGTACGCCGATCTTCGCGGCGACCATCAGCTCCTCCGGGCCCAGGTAGAGCGTCTTCATGTGGATGATCCGCTCCACCTCGGGGCCGTCGGTGATGGACCGCTCGATGGCGTCCAGGTCCTGCTGTTCGGCACCCTCACCGAGCAGCAGGCTCTTCGTCTCGATCGCCAGCACGACGGCGATCACCACCAGCAGGACACCGATCATCGCGGTGCCGGCGGCGTCCCACTTGCCGTTGCCGGTGATCAACGTCATGGCGACGCCGAACAGCGCGAAGACCAGACCGACAAGCGCGCCGAAGTCCTCCAGCAGAACGACAGGCAGCTCCGGTGCCTTGGCACGCCGGATGAACCGCACCCAGGACTGGTTGCCCCGGACGTGGTTGGACTCCTTGATGGCGGTCCGGAAGGAGAACGACTCCATCAGGATCGCCGCCACCAGCACCGTGATCGGCACCCACTGCCACTCGCTGATGCCGTGCGGATCCGACCACTTGTGGTACGCCTCGTACAGGGCGAACAGGCCACCGAGGCTGAACAGCACGATCGACACGATGAACGCGTAGATGTAGCGCTCCCGGCCGTACCCGAACGGATGTTCCGGGGTGGCCGCCCGCTTCGCCCGCTTGCCGCCGAGCAGCAGCAGTCCCTGGTTGCCCGAGTCGGCGACCGAGTGGATCGACTCGGCAAGCATCGACGACGACCCGGTGAGCAGGAACGCGACGAACTTGGTGACGGCGATGCCGACGTTGGCCAGCAGGGCGGCGACGATCGCCTTGTTTCCACCGTTGGCGCTCACGCCGCCGCTCCGCTTCGCCGAACGAAGCCAACCGGTCCGCGCGTGACGCGCCGCCCCCTACGTCCGTTCACTGGTTCGACAGCTCCTTCATCTCGGTGATGGCCGGTACGGCCATCGGGTCCAGCCCGTGGGCCAGAGCCAGGTAGATCGACGCGAAATCCGGCACCGCGATCAGCGAGGCCAGCCGTTCCAGCGCGGAGCCGCCCTCGGCGGTCACCACGTCACACCGCACCCCGCGCCGCTCGGCGAGGGTCTGCACCGCGTCCGCGCGGCGCTCCTCCACCGCCAGTGGCTCGTCGGTGTCGTCCTCGGCGTTGAGCCCGCCGTCGCGCAGCAGCACCAGCCGCAGGCGGGTCCCCTCGCCGTCGTCCTCCGCCGGGTCGGCGAAGATGTCCCGCTCGCCCTCGGCCAGACCACCGAAGACGCCGTCGAGCAGGCCGACGCGACCCCGACCGGCCTCGCCGAGCGCACCGGTGACCACCGGGTAGCGGGCGTTGGCCGACAGGGTGTCACCGAACCGGCGGGCCGCCACCGTCGCCAGCGGGGACGAGCCCCAGACGATCGGGATCGACCCGGCCAGGCCCAGCGCCAGCGACTTCGCCGGGTTGACGAACGATTCCGCAGCGGACCGGCAGCGGTCCGCGTCCGCGTCGAGCCGGGACGCGGTCTCCGCCAGATCGGCCTCGTTGACCTTCACCAGCCCGAGCGAACGGGCGGCGAGCAGCACCGGCACGGTGAGCGCCCAGAGGCTGGCCCGCGCCGGCGCACGTCGGGGCACCGGGATGAACGGCGCACGGGCCCGCTCGGCAACCGACTGCAACTGCGAATCCGGTGCGCCCACCGCGACGAGTCGGGCACCACGTCGGTGCGCCGCCTCGGCGGCGCCGAGCGCCTCCGGGCTCCGACCCGACGCGCTCACCGCGATCACCACGTCGGCCGCGCCCACCCAGCCGGGGACGCCCGCGCTGCGGTGCCCGATGATCGGGACCGGGCAGCGTGGCCCGGCGACAGTGGCCAGCACGTCACCGGTACGCCCGGCGGTGCCGATGCCCGCGATCACCACGGCCCGGGGCCGCCCGTCGTCGGCGAGCACCGCCAGATTCGCCTCGGCGGCCAGCGCCGCGCTCTCCCGCACCTGCGCGCCCGCCGAGGCGGTGTGCCGGAGCATGTCACCCGGATCGTGCTCGGCCAGCGCGGCCGGGTTGTCGAGCAGGGCCTCGTCGGCGTCGCGCCGACCACTGACCCCGGCCGTACCGTCGATCATGATGCCTGCCCTGGGCCACCGCGCGCCTCGTCGAGCAGCAGCACCGGCACGTCGTCGCGGACCTCGAAGATCCGGCCGCACTGCGTGCAGGTCAGCGTCTGCGCCTCGGCGTCGTAGGTGAGCGGGGCGTGGTGCGTGTCCGGACAGGCGAGAATCTCGAGCAACTGCGGATCCAGGGCCATGGCACGGCTCCTTCCACGTGTGCGGCTTCACCGGCGGCGGTGCCGACCGGCGCAGGCGATCTTATCGGCGAACGCGGTTGAGCACGTCGTCCCGGAGCGAGACCATCCGCTCCCGGGTGGGCGCCTCGACGTTGAGCCGCAGCAACGGCTCCGTATTGGAGGCGCGCAGGTTGAACCACGCGCCGTCGGGGAAACGCAGCGTGAGCCCGTCCATCTCGTCGACCTCCGCCTCGGGGTACGCGGCCCGCACGTCGGCGACCGCGCCCGCCTGGTCGGCCACCGTCGAGTTGATCTCGCCGGAGGCGACGTAGCGCTCGTACTCCCCGGCCAGCACGGACAGCGGCAGCGACTGCTCACCCAGCGCGGCCAGGGTGTGCATCGCGGCGAGCATTCCGGTGTCGGCGAACCAGAAGTCCCGGAAGTAGTAGTGCGCCGAGTGCTCGCCACCGAAGACGGCGTTGGTCCGCGCCATCTCGGCCTTGATGAAGGAGTGCCCGACGCGGGCGACGACGGGCTCCCCGCCGTGTTCACGGATGATCTCCGGGACGGCGCTGGACGTGATGAGGCCGTGGATCACCGTGGAGCCCGGGTGCTTCGCCAACTCGCGAGCGGCCACCAGGGCGGTGATCGCCGACGGCGAGACCGGCTCGCCGCGCTCGTCCACCACGAAGCAACGGTCGGCGTCACCGTCGAAGGCCAGCCCGATCTCGGCGCCGTGCTCGACCACCGCGCGCTGGAGGTCGACCAGGTTCGCCGGATCCAACGGGTTGGCCTCGTGGTTGGGGAAGCTGCCGTCCAACTCGAAGTACAGCGGCACGATCTCCAACGGCAGGGCCGACAGGGCCGCGTCGCCGAGCACTGTGGGAACCGTGAAGCCGCCCATCCCGTTGCCCGCGTCGACCACCACCTTCAACGGCCGGATGCCGGACAGGTCGACCAGCTTGCGCAGGTACGCGGCGTAGTCGGGAAGCAGGTCACGGCGTTCGACCGGTCGGGTCGGCTCGCCGCCCGGACGGGCCGCGCCCGAATCCAGGAGGGCCTGTGCGCGATCGCGGATCTCCGCGAGCCCGCTGTCCTGACCGATCGGCCGGGCACCAGAGCGGCACATCTTGATGCCGTTGTACTGCGCGGGGTTGTGGCTGGCCGTGAACATGGCCCCCGGCAGGTCGAGCGAACCGGAGGCGAAGTAGAGCAGATCGGTGGAGGCGAGCCCGATCTCGATCACCGAGCGGCCCTCCGCGCGGACGCCGGCCGCGAACGCCTCGGCCAACCCGGGCGAACTGGCCCGCATGTCGTACCCGACGACTACCGCGTCGCCCGGCTCGTCGGTGGTGTTGAGGAGCTGGGTGAACGCGACTCCAAGCGCCTCGGCGGTCCGCTCGTCCCACTGGTCCGGCACCGTCCCTCGGACGTCGTACGCCTTCACGATCTGGGACAGATCAGACACTGGTTCCGCTCCTTGGCCGCAGTTTCCACCGAACCTGAGCGTATCGGAGGGTAGAGGTCCGGCCCCGCTCAGCCGGGGAGCCGGGGCATGATCGCGGTGCGCTCGCCACCGTCGGGCGGATCGTCGGGCGGCGGCGGGGTGCCCGGAGCGCCTGGCATCGGCTGTGTCGCCTCGGGTGTCGGCGCGTTCCCCGCCGGTCGGGCCCCGTACACACCCGGGGCGGGCCGGGGAGGGGGCACCGTGCCGTAGCCGCCGGACGGCTGCTGGCCGTACACCGAGCCGGGGTGACCGGGCGCGGTCGGTGACCCACCGCCGGAGCGGTAGGTGGTGCCGCCGGGGTTGCCCGGCAGCGGCCCGGGCGGCGGGTCGGTCGGCGACCGGTCCTGCCGTGAACGGCGAACCAGCAGCACGATGAGCAGCAGTCCGACGGCGACCATCGCGATACCGAAGAACATCACAGGTGAACCGTCGCCGGACTCGGCGGCGGCCGGCGTCGTGGACGGCGCGGCGGCCGTCGGAGCGAGCGCGGCCGGGTTCACCACCTCGCCTGCCGTCGCGACCTCGGTCGGGCTCGGAGTCGGGGTGGGATTCTTCGACGGCGTCGGCGACGGGGTGACCCGGGCGCCGTTCAGCCTCGCCGTGTCGGTACCCCGACCCAGCTCCTGGCCGGCCGCGCTGACCCCCACGCCGGTCACCACGAGCCGTCCGCCCGGCGTGCCCTCGGCGAACGCCACCCGGTACCGCACGGTGATGCCCTTGCCCTTGCACAGGGTCGGCTTCGCCGGCGACGTCTGCCCGGTCACCGCGCTGCCGTCACCCCCGGACACCGCCACCGGGAACCAACGCCCGCCGGCGTTCACCTGCACCGACACCTGATCCGGCTGGAGACCCTCCAGGCTCAGGCCCAGGGCGGTACGCAGCAGCACGCACCCGTCGGAGCGCTTGCGCACCGCGACGTTCACCCCCTGCGCCGAACCACCGGCGGAGAAACTGCTGGCGGCGCCGACCCGGACCGAGTCGTCGTCGGCCGACGCCGGCGACGCACTGAGCAGCACCAGGCCGCCCAGGACACCGCAGACCGTCGCGAGCCGCGCCGCGCGCCGACGCACCGTCATGATCACCTCACCGTTTCCCCCCCGGGTGGGGTCCGCGGGTCAGGCTACTACCGGCCCACCCCCACCCCTGGTCATAGAGCGGCCCGCATGTGTGCGGCGTTACGGTTTACGGCCCGGTCCGCCCGGCCACTCTTGATCCACTTGACGTCGACGAAAGCGGCTTCGATCAATCCGAGCGGATCACCCCGCCTCGGCGAGCGCGTCACGGCAGAGCCGGTCGGCCGTCCGGGTGGTCTCCGGCAGCCGGTAGCGCGGGGCCAGCGCGAGCACCCGAGCGGTGGCGTTGTCCAGGCTCATCCGGTGCCCGACGCTGACGAAGACCGGCTTCACGGCGTCCTGGGTCCGCAGCACGCGACCGACAACCTCACCCCCGTCCCGCAGCGGCGACCAGGCACCCCGCCGCACCGGCGGCGGATCCCACTCGCCGACCAGCGGTGTCTTACCCACCCCGATCGCCGGCAGCCCGGTCACCACCCCGAGATGACAGGCGAGCCCGAACCGGCGCGGATGAGCCAACCCGTGCCCGTCACAGACCAGCAGGTCTGGTCGGGTGGTCAGCCGGTCCAGCGCGGCGAGCAGAGGACGCTCCGCTCGTCCGCGAAGGTGCCCCCGAGCGCGGGTCGTCGTCCGAATGAACGAACATGTCCGACCAGCCAAAGACCCGCGTGGGTGCACTGCCGGAGGTATTCGGCTCGGCACCACTGCCGGCGTCCGAGCCGGATCCGCGGGTCATGTCGGCGCCGTCAACTCGTGCCGGGCACCTGGATCACCTGCGGCGCGTAGCTGCTCCTCGACGATCAAGCAGGTCCGTTGCCGAACCCCCCGGATGAGAGCCCGCCCCTTCGGCGTCAGGTGACGCCCCTCGGCTGCCGCCCGCAACTTATCGTTGACCGGACGACGGCCGCGCACCGTCATCGGCACCCTGAGGGGAACATGCTGCGGATCGCCTCCTCGCCGGGCAAGCTCGCGCCACCCGTGACGACCTCGGCCACACTCTCCGCCGTTGCGCGATCGACAGTGTCGAAGCGGTCAACGTTGCGATGGTCATTGACGAATCGCATAACCAGGCCGGGATCGAAAGCCCATTCTCGACTACGGTGATCCCACAGGATCGCGTTGCCCAGGCCGCCATCAGTCACGAACAGTCCGGCCGGCCCCCCGATTCGCTCATCATTCCGGTAGATCACGTAGTAGATCAACAAATTCCTTCTCCAACCTGCTGGCGACACCCTCCGTCACCGGAAAGTCGTTGGACCTGAGACCTAGATCCTGCACCACCTCCGAGAAGGTTGTCCCCTGGTGGTCAAGCCATGACCGATACCTCCGCCAGGCCTCTCCGTTGCTGCTCAACCACTTTGCGAAGCTGGCGTCCTTAGCCGGGACGAAACTGTCCAGGCCGGGCGGGAGGCGGTCCGACATCCGCTGCTCACGGTTCGTGGCGAGCATCCGCAGAAATGCCTGCACCTGCTCCTCGGGCCTGGCCGAGGCCCGACGCAGGATCTCGTAGTCGCTGTGAGTCTGCACCCATGCCTCCCGCGACTCGCGGGTGTGAAACTGCACCTCGAGAAGGAACCCATCGGGCGATCGGAGGGTGCAGTTGAATCCATAGAATCTGTTGCCGGCTCGCCAGAAGTTCTTGAGCGACGACGGTGGGACGGAGAAGCCGGCTTCCACCAGGCCCGCCAACACCAGTTGGACGGCTCGCCGATAGTTCTCCCCGGACGGCATCTCGAACAAGAACCTCAGAACGTCGTTGACCGTCCCCGCGAACTCCTCGACGCCGACCGCTAGACCACGCGCCTCGTCGCGATACTTCCGCGCCAGCGACTCCAGCCCTTTGACGCGAAACTCCCGGTCCCGCAGTTGCACCGGCTCGCTGAGGCCAACCATCTCCGTCACGTTCCGTCCGACCTGAGCCAGCGCGTCCTCGACGTGGTCGGCGACGGCGACCGCGCGGTCACGCAGGTCCGTCAGCGCCGCCCACTCCGTCGTCGTGAGCCGCGCCAGGTCGACAGCCGGCGGCCTCGGGCCGTCAGCCTCGGCCGCGTCGCCGCCCGGCGTGACCGGGGGTTGCGCCGAGCCCGGCCCGTCCAGGAGCAGGTACATCCGGTTGATGTACGGGTCGCCGTGACCGCCGTCGTCCCGCGCTGACGGGTGGTTCGGCAGGTCGGGCCGTTCGCTGAACCGGCCTCGGGGCAGTCCGCCGAGTGGCATGGGCCGGCCGTCTCCTCCGAGCACCAGCGCGTCGATGCCGACCACGTCCGGGTAGAGCGGCCGGTCGCGGATGTTGCCGGTCTGCGGGTCGACGTAGAGGATCGTTCCGTTCTGGTTGAGCGCCACCCAGGCGTGCGAGCCGCCGCCGGCCCACTCGGTGATCAGGAACGCGTAGCTGCCGTGCCCACCCAGCAGCATCTGGTCGTGCAGGTTGCGGTAGCTGCGGTCGGCGGCCTGTCGTGCGTGCGCCGGGCGCAGCCGTTGGCCCGGTGGCGGGGTGAGGAGCCGCTGGAACCTGCCGCCGGTGACGTCTTCCACCCGGCCGGGTCCGCCGGCTTCGCCTCGGATGGGGCGGCGGGTGTCGCCGTCGAGGTACCCGTCGAAGGTGCGCGGCGCAGACACGCGGGGCCGCCCGTGCACCCACGTCTCGAACATCGACAGGGTGCAGTCCAGGCAGTTGATGCCCCGGGTGGCGTCGGCCATCGGCCCGCCGTCGTTGAGGAGCCGGAACCAGGCGCCGCGGCGGGGGTCGGCGGTGCGGGTGACGCTGCCGTCCGGGTCGCGGGGCATCTGCCGTTCGACGTCGACCTGGTGCAGGGCCAGCGGCGGGCGTAGTCCGCCAGGCTGCCCGTACGGCCGGGAGTCGTCGATCGGCGGGGGCACGTCGTCGCCGGTGAGCCGGGACGGGCCGCGGACCTCCACCGCGCCGAGGGCGAGCGCGCCCACGTCCGTGTTGGCCTGCCGGAAGGCCGCGTCGCCGATGTCGACGACCTCCGGCGCCCGGGCGCCGGCCAGCACCGCGTCGGCCAGGTCACGGCATTGGGTGTACGCGCGCGTCTCGTCGTTCGCGGCCCGCTGCCAGCCGTCGGCCCACCGCTGGTGGCCGGTCCGGTGGAGTTGCCGGGCGTAGGTGCCGTACTCGACGGCCCGGCGGTCGTGTTCGGCGGCCAGGGCGTGCAGTCGGCTGGCCTCGGCCTGCCGGCGGCTGTGCTCGAACTCGTTGCGCCGCGACTCGTAGTAGCCCCGGTAGCGCTGTCGCTCGGCGGCTTCCGCCTCGGCCGCCCACCGGGCCGCGTACCAGTCGCTGGCCTCGATGTCGGACTGCGACGGCGCCGTCAGGTTTCCCGGGACCGGTGCTCGGCCGCGCGCCGGATGCGGGGGTACGCGTCCCGGCCCGAACGCCTGCCACGTCGGTAGGTGCGCTGCCGGCGGCGCCACCCCGGCGGCGACTGTCGGGGCAGGGGTGCTCGTCGCCGACGGGGACCACGTGGACGGGCCGGTGACGCTCGGGGCCGTTCCGGTGCTGCCGTTGGGTGGGCTGGGCGCGACCCCGGTGGCTGGTGTGCCGGCCTGGTCGAACGTGCCGGTCGTGGGCGCGGCGACCGAGGAGAGGGTGGGGTCGGTGGCGATCGGGTGTCTCGAGCCGGCCGCATCCGTGGTGACCGGGACGTGCCCGTCCGACGATGGCGCGGCGGTCTCGGTCGGGAGCACCGGACGGCTCGGATCGTCGCCGATCGTCGGCGACACAGGTGCCCCGGCCAGGTCCGACACGGTGGGCTGGCTCAGGCCGTACGACACGGCCGCTCCCACCTCGGGCGGTGACGCGACGGCCACATCCGCATGGCCGACCGCCCCCTGCGCCGGAACCACAGGCGACCCGACCACCGGCCCGCCGACAGCGGATGACACCGATCCCGACGACACCGACCCCGAAGACACCGGCCCCGAGGACACCGACCCGACCGAGGCCGACTCCGAGGAGGCCGGAGCGGACGAGCCCGACGACGTGGAGGCAGCGCCGGTTGCAGGCGCGTCCACAGAGGATGCCTCGACGGCGGGAGGGGGACCCAGGGAAGGGCCGGCGAGTGCGGCTCCCGCCAGGGCGTTGGCCTGCGCGGCGAGTTTGGCGTGCAACGCGTGGTCGGTCTGGGCGGTGGCCGAGCCGGTGGCCCCGGAGGCGGCGGCGCGGGCCACGTCCTCCACCGAGGTCAGGCCCTGCCCGGTGGCCAGGCCGGCGGCGGTCTCGGCGAGCACCTCACCTGTCATCTCCCGGCCCAGGTGCTCACCGACCCGCGCGGCGCGACCGGTCGCGTGCCGACCCAGGCCGGCCAGCGGCGCGACCGCCCCGCCGGCGAGGCCACCGACGGCCGACGCGCCCAGGTCGGTGAGGTCCAGGCCGTGCGCCCGGCCGGTGGAGTTCTGGTACGCCTGGGTGGCCAGGGTGACTCCGGCCTCCTCCGCCGCCTCCTCCAGCCCCTCGCGGGTGGCGCGCCGGGCCAGCCCGCGTACGCCACCCCGGGCGACCTCCTTGGCTGCCCGTTCCCCGGCCTCCTTCAGCCCGTGTCTGAGGGACTTGCTGGCCAGTTGCCCCATCAGCCGCTTGAAGATCTGCTGGATCAGCAGGCGGGTGGCGGTGATCGCCGCTCCGGCGGCCGGGGAGGCGGCGCCGGCGGTGAGCACGGCCGCCACCGCCACCGTCAGCAGCTCGATGACGAGGATGCCCAGCTCGATCCAGACTTCGAGTTTGGCGCCCTCGATGTCGCAGCCGCACTCCTCGACGAGCCGGCCCAGGTCGGTGGTGACCGCGAGCAGCACCGGCAGTGGCGCGTCGGCGCCCTCGGCGATCCCCCGCCAGGCCGCCTCGAACGCGGCGTCGACCGCGCCGACGCCGCCGTATCCGGCGCGCACCTCGTCGGCGGCGGTGGCGGCGTCGCTGTGCGGCCCGGCGAGGACGGCGGCGACGGCGTACCACCGGTCGGCGACGTCCCAGACGGCCCGCTCGTCGCCCTCGGGCCACTGCACGCCGACGACCCAGTCCAGTGCCTCGTAGATCCAGCCGGGCACGTCCCAGGGCGCGTAGTCGAGCGGGTGCGGAATGGGGCTGGGCAGCACGCTCATCCGGATCGCCCCGCTGTCAGCGCCGGTCGGCGGCCCGGTCGAGCCGGGCGGCGCTGCTGCCGTCGGTCTGCACGCTCGCGTCGACGGCGCGGACCACGTCGGTGCCCAGCTCGGTGAGCCGGTGACCGATGCCCGCCCAGGCCCGCAGCACGGTCTGCTCGAACCCCCGGTAGCTGCTCTCGAACGCGGCGCCGATGTCGTCGCGGCCCCACGGCCGGTTGCCGCTCGCGGCTTCGATCTCGCCGCCGTCGGCCGCCCGGCGGGCGGTCACCGCCTCGCCGGCGAGGGTCAGGTCGGCACCGCCCCGGCGGGCGCGGGACGGATCGAGCCAGAGCTGCCCGTCGGTCATGCCGGCCCCTCGCGCCGCCCGAGGACGGCCTCGGCGCGCCCGAGCAGCGCACCGAAATCTCCGGTACGCAGGAACTCGACCGGGCCGGAGCCGGCCGGTACGTGTTCGGCCACCAGATCCCGGGTGGCGTCGCCGGCGGCGGTGGTGGCGGCCCGGACGGTCTCGGTGATCCTGCGGCTCAGCGCCTCGGCGTCCCGGTCCTGGTAGACGGCCGGGTCCAGCTCGATCGCGACCAGCTCCCCCCGGGCGCCGACGGTCACTGTCACCTGCCCGTCGGCCGACCGCCGGGTCACCCGTACCGCGGCGAGCCGGGCGCGCAGTTCGTCCAGGTTGGACCTGAGCTGCTGATACTGCCCGTACACGTCGTCGAATCGGGCCCGTAGCTCGCGATTGGCGTCGCGGTCCACGCGTTCGCTCACCGCCGTTCCTCCCGTCACCGTCGGTAGGGCGAACCATACCGGCTGCCATCGATCCACGTAGTCCGGTAGTTTCGGTGTGTGATCGACCGTCAACAGGCCGAGCAGCTCGCGGCCACCTGGGCCCGCCGCGATTCGCAGCGCCTCGGCCACGAGTGCACGCCGGTGGTCGACGAGTTCGATCTCGGCTACCTCATCACGTCCGTCGTGTCCACCGAGGCGCGGACGGTCCCGGGCGACCTGCCGACGACAGTCGTCGACAAGCAGACCGGGAAGGTCACCACCTGGCCCCGGGTGCCCAGCGACGTGGTGGCGGACATGTACCGGCGCAGTCAGCCGGAAGGGCCGACCGCCGCGCGCACCGTCGACCAGTCGAGCCTGCTGGTGCGGGAGATCCATCGGATCGCCACCCCGAACACCACCGCGCACCTGACCATCGACGGTCGCATCTGGACAGCCCAGGGCACGAAGGGTGTCGTCCCACTGAACCATCACCCGCTCGTGCGCACCTACCTGGATCAGCTGCCCCCGGGGGAGCTGGTCCGCGGCGGCGAGGGTCACGCCGAGTTGATCGTGGTGTCCGACGTGCTGCACGAGTACGACCACCTGCGGGCGGCCGAGGGCATCGCGCCGATGGGCCGGGCCGAGGCGGCGGCCCTGCTGGAGGGGGCGCGGTTCGAGATCTTCCGGGTCCGGGAGCCGGGTGACCCGGCAAGCGGCCCGGCCGAGCGGCCCTGCGACTCGTGCGTCAACTTCCTGGTGAGCGCCAACGTCCTGCCGGAGTCGACCCGGGCGTACACGGAGACCTGGCTACCGCCGGCGGAACCCGATCCGGACCCGGGCCGCTTCCCGCCCGAGGTGGCCAACTCGCTGGTGGCGGCCGGCTGGCGACCGCACATCGGTGACCAGCTCATGGCCGCCGCCGCCGTACGGGACGTCACGGCCGTGGCGGGGCGCACCCACCGGCACGCGGTCTTCCCGGCCGCCGTCGCGGCGCTCACCGCGTTCCCCAGCCTGGTGGGCGCGCGGCGCGGCCCCGGCGAGCAGGTGTGGATCTCCCGCTTCGACATCCGCCCGCACATGATCGCGCACACCGCCGACACGCTCGCCGACTTCGGCGCCGTCCTCGGCGTACGACTCTTCCCGATCGGCACCGAGGGACAGGACAGCATCATCGCCGTCGACGAGCGCGGCCGGGTCTTCGCCCTCGACCAGGCCGGTGAGTGGTTCCTCGGCGACACGATCGACGCCGCGTTTACCACCCTGCTGCTCGGCCGCGCCCCCGCCCGGGTCCGCGACGACGGCACCTGGCGCGCCGACGAGGCCTAGAGGGTGAGCCCGGTCAGCACCATGACGCGCGGTTCGGTGTAGTCGTCCATCGCGCTGCGCAGCCCTTCCCGGCCGACGCCGCTGCCCTTCACTCCGCCGTACGGCATCTGGTCGGCCCGGTACGACGGCACGTCGCCGACGATCACGCCGCCCACCTCCAACGACCGCGCGGCGGCGAAGGCCACGTCGAGGCGTCGGGTGAACACGCCGGCCTGCAGGCCGTACGCCGAGTCGTTGACGGCGGTGAACGCGGCCCGGTCGTCGGCGACCGGGGCGACCACGAGCACCGGCCCGAACACCTCCTCGGCGACGACCCTGGCGTCGGTGGGAACGCCGGTGAGCACGGTCGGGGGGTACGTGGCGCCGTCCCGCGCGCCGCCCACCTCGACGGTGGCGCCGGCCGCGACGGCCTCGTTCACCCATGCCTCGACCCGGCGGGCGGCGTCCTCGGACACCATCGGGCCGACGTCTGTCGACTCGTCGGTGGGGTCGCCGGTGCGCAGCGAGCGGACCGCCGTGACCATCCGGGGCAGGAACTCGGCGTGCAGCGTGTGGTGCACGTACACCCGTTGGACGGCGATGCACGACTGGCCGGCCTGGTAGTTGGCGAAGGTGGCGATCCGTTGCGCGGCGAAGTCCAGATCCTCGTCGGAGGTCCAGTCCGCACAGAGCACGGCCGCCGCGTTGCCGCCCAACTCCAGCGTGACGTGCTTCTGGGGCACCTGCTGGCGGATGGCCGCGCCGACCGGCCCGGACCCGGTGAACGACACCACGGGCAGCCGGGGGTCGGTGACCAGTTCGGCGGCGCGGTCGTTGGGCAGCGGCAGCACCGAGAACATGCCGGCGGGCAGGTCCGTCTCGGCGAGCAGTTCGCCGAGCAGCAGCGCGGACAGTGGCGTCGCCGGGGCCGGCTTGACGATGATCGGCGCGCCGACGGCGATGGCCGGGGCGACCTTGTGGGCGACGAGGTTGAGCGGGAAGTTGAACGGCGCGATGCCCAGCACCGGCCCCTTCGGCACCTGCCGGACCAGGGCGATCCGCCCGGTGGCCGCCGGGTCGGTGTCGAGGCGTTGCAGCTCGCCGGAGAACCGCCGGGCCTCCTCGGCGGCCCACCGGAAGGTGGACACCGCCCGTCCCACCTCGGCCCGGGCCCACTTGACCGGTTTGCCGTTCTCGGCGGTGATCAGAGCCGCGACCTCGTCGGCGCGTTCGGCGAGCCGCCGGGACACGTGGTCCAGGGCCGCCGCGCGGGCGTGCGCGGGCAGGGCCGCGGCCTGCGCGGCCACACCGGCCGCCGCGGCGACGGCGGCCTCGACCTGGTCGGGCGTGGCAAATGTGGTACGCCCCACCGGGCGACCGTCGTACGGGTGGTGGACGGTCAGCTCGCCCTCACCGGAGGCGGGGCGGGAGGCGACGAAGAACGCGGTGGGCTCCACGACGAGCAGCGTAGACGAGTCAGCAGTCGACGGAAACAGTCGCCGCAACCCTTGTCTGCCGCGAATTCAGTGGCCAAGATGGCAGGGAGATTGCGATAACCGCCGCAGAACCGCACCCCGGCCCCTCGGAGAGATCCCGTCATGAGTGATCAGCAGCAGCTGCGCAACTTCGTCAACGGCTCCTACGTCGAACCGGCCGACGGCGGGTACGCCGACCTGATCGACCCCTGCACGGGCGAGGTGTTCGCCCAGGCCCCGGTGTCCGGCGCCGCCGACGTGGACGCGGCGATGAGTGCCGCCGCCACCGCGTTCGAGAGTTGGCGGGATGTCACCCCCGCCGAGCGGCAGCGGGCGATGCTCAAGCTCGCCGACGCCGTGGAGGCCCGCGCGGCCGAGCTGGTCGACGCCGAGGTCCGCAACACCGGCAAGCCGCGCCAGCTCACCGCCGAGGAGGAGCTGCCGCCCGCGGTGGACCAGTTCCGGTTCTTCGCCGGCGCGGCCCGGCTGCTGGAGGGGCGGTCCGCCGGGGAGTACCTGGCCGGGCACACCTCGTACGTGCGGCGGGAGCCGATCGGCGTCTGCGCCCAGGTCACCCCGTGGAACTACCCGCTGATGATGGCGGTCTGGAAGATCGCCCCGGCACTGGCGGCCGGCAACACGGTGGTGCTCAAGCCGTCGGACACCACGCCTGTGTCGACGCTGCTGCTCGCCGAGATCGCCGCCGAGTTCTTCCCGCCGGGTGTGTTCAACGTGGTCTGCGGCGACCGGGACACCGGTCGTACCCTCGTCTCGCACCCGACGCCGCAGCTGGTGTCGATCACCGGCTCGACCCGCGCCGGCATGGAGGTCGCCGCCGCGGCGGCGCCCGATCTGAAGCGGACCCACCTGGAGCTGGGCGGCAAGGCCCCGGTGGTGCTCTTCGACGACGCGGACGTGGCGGCGGCCGCCGAGGCCATCGCGGTGGGCGGCTACTTCAACGCGGGGCAGGACTGCACGGCGGCCACCCGGGTGCTCGCCGGGCCGGGCATCCACGACGACTTCGTGGCGGCGCTCGCCGAGCAGGCCCGCAACACGAAGACCGGCGCGCCTGACGACGCGGACGTGCTCTACGGCCCGTTGAACAATGCCAACCAGCTGGCCCGGGTCAGCGGCTTCGTGGACCGGCTGCCGGACCACGCGGCGATCCAGGCCGGCGGCTCCCGGCAGGGCGAGCGCGGCTACTTCTACGCGCCGACGGTGGTGTCCGGGCTGCGCCAGGCCGACGAGATCATCCAGGACGAGGTGTTCGGCCCCGTCATCACCGTGCAGCGCTTCTCCGACGAGGACGAGGCGGTGCGCTGGGCCAACGGCGTCGACTACGGCCTGTCCGCGTCGGTGTGGACGCGCGACCACGGCCGGGCGATGCGGATGACCCGGCGGCTGGACTTCGGCTGCGTCTGGGTGAACACGCACATCCCGTTCGTCTCGGAGATGCCGCACGGCGGCTTCAAGCACTCCGGGCACGGCAAGGACCTGTCGGTCTACAGCCTGGAGGACTACACCCGGATCAAGCACGTCATGCACAACATCGAGGGCTGACCCATGGCTTCGTCAGAGGAACTGCACAAGCGGCGCGGCGGTGCCGTCGCCCGAGGTGTCGGCAGCGTCATCTCGTCCTACGTGGACACCGCGTCCGGCGGGACGATCACCGACGTCGACGGCCGCGAGTGGATCGACTTCGCCGCCGGCATCGCGGTGAGCAGCGTCGGCAACTCCGCCCCGAAGGTGGTCGAGGCGGTCCGGGCTCAGGTCGAGCGGTTCACCCACACCTGCTTCATGGTCGCCCCGTACGAGTCGTACGTGGCGGTGTGCGAGCAGCTCAACGCGGTGACGCCGGGCGGGTTCGAGAAGCGCTCGGCGCTGTTCAACTCCGGGGCGGAGGCGGTGGAGAACGCCGTGAAGATCGCCCGGCACGCCACCGGACGGCCGGCGGTCGTGGTGTTCGACCACGCGTACCACGGGCGGACCAACCTGACCATGGCGTTGACCGCGAAGAACATGCCGTACAAGCACCGGTTCGGGCCGTTCGCCGGGGAGATCTACCGGGTGCCGATGTCCTACCCGCTGCGCGACGGCGGGCTCTCCGGCGCCGAAGCGGCAGCGCGGGCCATCGAGATGGTCGAGAAGCAGGTCGGGGCGGAGAACGTCGCCGCGCTGCTGATCGAGCCGATCCAGGGCGAGGGCGGCTTCGTGGTGCCGGCGCCCGGTTTCCTGCCGGCGCTGCGAGCCTGGGCGACAGCGGCCGGGGTGGTGTTCGTCGCCGACGAGATCCAGACCGGCTTCTGCCGTACCGGCGACTGGTTCGCCTGCCAGCACGAGAGCGTCGAACCGGACCTGGTCGCCCTGGCCAAGGGCATCGCGGGTGGCCTGCCCCTCGCGGCGGTGACCGGTCGGGCCGAGCTGATGGACGCGGTGCACGTCGGCGGGCTCGGCGGCACGTACGGCGGCAACCCGATCGCCTGCGCCGCCGCGCTGGCCACCATCGAGACCATGCACGAACTGGACCTGGCCGCCGCCGCCCGACGCATCGAGTCCGTCCTGGCACCCCGGCTCCGGGCCGCCGCCGAGCGCGATCCCCGCATCGCCGAGGTACGCGGCCGGGGCGCGATGCTCGCCGTGGAGCTGGTACGACCCGGCACCCTCGTCCCCGACCCGGTCGCCACGGCGGCCGTCTCGGCCGCCTGTCACGCCGCCGGCCTGCTCACCCTGACCTGCGGCACGTACGGCAACGTGCTGCGCTTCCTGCCCCCGCTGGTGATCTCCGACGAGCAGCTCACCCGGGGCGCCGACATCCTCGACGCCGCGTTCGGCTGACCGAGGGAAGGGCCCCTTCCCGAGAAGGGGCCCTTCCGCACGGCAGGGTCAGCGAAGCACCTCGACGGTGTTGCGGCGGACCAGATTCTTGCCCGGCTCGCGGATCTGCTCCATGGCGGCGCTGTTGAGCAGCAGGCAGCTGCCCGACGGGCCGGTCACCGTGACCGTGGTGGCCTTGTTGTTGTCCAGGTTGGTCACCCGCAGCCGGGTGCCCACCGGGAACTGCCCGCTGGTCGCCGCCGGCGCGGCATTCTCGGCGAAGAAGGTGATCGCCCCCGAGCAGGCCGAGCGGGGCGCCGGGCCGGGCGCTCCGGGAGACGCTGCGCCGGGTCGGACCGTGCCGGCGGCCGGCGGCGCGGCGGGCGGCGCGGCCTCGCCGTCGAGCCGTTGCACCACGTTGCGGCGGATCACGTTCTTGCCCGGCTCCCGCACCAGCTCCATCGCGGCGGCGTTGAGCAGCACACAACTGCCCGACGGGCCGGTCACCGTCACCGTGGCCGCCCGGTTGTTGTCCAGGTTCGTCACCCGCAGCCGCGTGCCCACCGGGAACCGGTCGCTGGTCGCCGCCGGCGCCCCGCCCTCCGCCGAGAAGGTGACCGAGCCCGAGCAGACGGACTGCTGCGCGGGTGCGGTGTCGGCGAACCCGAACCCGGTCCCCACCGCCACTCCCGCCGCGGCGAGCACCGCCACGGTCGCCGCCAGCACGTGCTTGCGCTGCACCCTCATCGCCGTCACTCCCGTCCTCGGTGTTCCTTCACCGCGTGGTACGGACGGAAGGGCCCTACCGTTCAGCCGACACGGGCACCGATCGCCGTGGCGGCCAGATCGACGGGTCCGTACCGGATGTGGTTGGCGATCGAGGGTGAGCTGCGTCACGATAGGGCCCGAGGAGGTCGCCCCATGGCTGACCCGTGGCTCGCCCTGGAGTTCGGCGTCGATCCGGCCGAGCGGATCGCGCAGGTCGGTGCCGCCCACGAGGCGTTCCTCACCGCCGGCGCCGCGCCACACCGGGTCCGCGAGGTGGTACGCCGCTCGTGGGAACGTTCGGCGCGACTCGACCCGGAGGCCACCCCGCCTGTCGACCTGAGCGACGACGCGCTGGCCGCGTACCGGGCCGGGCATCCACTGGCCCGCGTGCTGCCGCTCTTTCGGGACCTGCTCGGCGGCATCGCGCAGGACAGCGCGCACCTGATGGCCGTGTGCGACGCGTACGGGCGGCTGCTCTGGGTCGAGGGGCATCCGGGGGTGCTCCGGCATGCCGAGCGGATGAACTTCGTGCCCGGCGCACGCTGGGACGAGACCCACGCCGGCACCAACGCCCCCGGCACCGCGCTGGCCGTCGACCACAGCGTGCAGATCTTCGCCACCGAGCATTTCAGCCGGCCGGTGCAGCGCTGGACCTGCGCGGCGGCGCCGATCCACGACCCGGCCACCGGGCTGCTGCTCGGCGCGGTCGACATCACCGGCGGCGACCACCTGGCCAACCCGCACAGCCTGGCGCTGGTCCGGGCCACCGCCCGGGCCGCCGAGGCGCAGCTCGCCACGGACCGGCCGGTGGAGCCGGGCGTCGCCGTGGTGACCGCACTCGGCCGCGACGAGGCGGAACTGCGCATCGACGGGCGACGCATCCGGCTCGGCCGCCGACACAGCGAGCTGCTGGTGCTGCTGCTGCACCACCCCGAGGGCCGCACCGGCGAACAGCTCGGCCTCGACCTCTACGGCGACGAGCGGCTGCATCCGGTCACCCTGCGCGCGGAGCTGTCCCGGTTGCGCCGGGTGCTCGGGCCGGAGCTGCTCGACTCACGCCCGTACCGGCTGCGCGGCGTCGTCCGGGCCGACTTCACCACCATTGCCGCACGGCTCGACCAGGGCGATGTCGCGGGCGCGCTCGCCGCGTACCCCGGGTCGTTGCTGCCCGGGTCGGACGCGCCGGGAGTGGCCCGACTGCGCCGGCTGATCGACGGCCAGCTCCGCGCGGCCGTGCTGGCCACCGCCGACCCGGCGCTGCTCACGGCCTGGACCGCGACCCCCGCCGGCGCCGACGACCTGGCCGCCTGGCAGGCCCTGGCGCGGGCGTTGCCGGTGGGCACGCCGCGCCGGCCGCTCGCCCTGGCCCGCATCGACCAGCTCGCCGGGGAGTACGACCTCCCGCGCGCAACGTGGCTGCAACGTCGCTGAAACTACCGTCCCCGCCGACACCCGCACCACGACGGCGGAGGTAACCATGACGCGCTACGACGCGCCCACCCACTGGCAGTCCCGTTACGACCACTTCATCGGCGGCGAGTACGTCAAGCCGCATGGTGGTGGCTACTTCGAGAACCCCACCCCGGTCACCGGTCAGACCTTCACCGAGGTGGCCCGGGGCACGGCCCCTGACGTCGAGAAGGCCCTGGACGCCGCGCACGGCGCCGCCGACGCCTGGGGGCGTACCTCGGTGGCCGAGCGGGCCCTGATCCTCAACCGGATCGCCGACCGCATGCAGGACAACCTGGAGTCCCTCGCGATCGCCGAGAGCTGGGAGAACGGCAAGCCGGTCCGGGAGACACTGGCGGCGGACATTCCGCTGGCCATCGACCACTTCCGGTACTTCGCCGGTGCGATCCGGGCCCAGGAGGGTTCCCTCGGCGAGATCGACGACGACACCGTGGCGTACCACTTCCACGAGCCGCTCGGTGTCGTCGGGCAGATCATCCCGTGGAACTTCCCGATTCTCATGGCCACCTGGAAGCTGGCGCCCGCTCTGGCCGCCGGCAACGCCGTGGTGCTCAAGCCGGCCGAGCAGACCCCCGCGTCCATCCACTACTGGCTGTCGCTGGTGGCGGACCTGCTGCCGCCGGGCGTGCTCAACATCGTCAACGGCTTCGGCGTGGAGGCCGGCAAGCCGCTGGCGTCCTCGGCCCGGGTGGCGAAGGTGGCGTTCACCGGTGAGACCACGACCGGGCGGCTGATCATGCAGTACGCCAGCGAGAACATCAAACCCGTCACCCTGGAGCTGGGCGGCAAGAGCCCGAACATCTTCTTCGACGACGTCAGCGCCGCATCCGACGACTTCCTGGACAAGGCCCTGGAAGGCTTCACCATGTTCGCGCTCAACCAGGGCGAGGTGTGCACCTGCCCCTCCCGGGCGCTGATCCAGCAGGGCCACTACAGCGACTTCCTGGCCGCGGCGGTGGAGCGCACGAAGGCGATCGTGGCCGGGCACCCGCTGGACACCGACACGATGATCGGGGCGCAGGCCTCCAACGACCAGCTGGAGAAGATTCTGTCCTACCTGGACATCGGCCGGCAGGAGGGCGCCAAGGTGCTCACCGGGGGGTCACGGGCGGACCTGGGCGGCGACCTGTCGGGCGGGTACTACGTCGAGCCAACGATCTTCGAGGGCGACAACTCGATGCGGGTCTTCCAGGAGGAGATCTTCGGCCCGGTGGTCTCGGTGACCTCCTTCGCCGACCTCGACGACGCCGTCAAGACCGCCAACGACACCCTGTACGGGTTGGGCGCGGGCGTGTGGACCCGGGACATGAACGTCGCGTACCGGGCGGGGCGGGCCATCCAGGCCGGGCGGGTCTGGACGAACTGCTACCACGCCTACCCGGCGCACGCCGCCTTCGGCGGGTACAAGCAGTCAGGCATCGGTCGGGAGAACCACAAGATGATGCTGGAGCACTACCAGCAGACGAAGAACCTGCTGGTCAGCTACTCCACCCAGAAGCTCGGCTTCTTCTGATGTCCGTGGTCTCCGTGACCCCCGCGGCGGCCGATCTGATCCGGTCGCTGCGGGGGCGGCACGGGCCGCTGATGTTCCACCAGTCCGGCGGCTGCTGCGACGGCAGTGCCCCGATGTGCTACCCGGCGGGCGAGTTCCGCACCGGCTCCTCCGACGTGCTGCTCGCCTCGCTGGCCGTGGACGGTGTGCCGGAGCCTGTCGAGTTCTGGATGTCGTCGGCCCAGTGGGAGTTGTGGAAGCACACGAGGTTGACGGTCGACGTGGTGCCGGGGCGGGGCAGCGGGTTCTCGCTGGAGGCCCCCGACGGTCTTCGCTTCCTCATCCGCTCCCGCCTCGCCGCCTAGGTCACCCGCGACCGGTGCGTGTGGGCAGCGGAGGCAACCCGCACTGGGGAGCGCTATACCTCTGAGGCACAAATATGACTCACAGGTATAGCGCTCACCACCAAGTCCGCCCCGTGCCTGGTGACGCGGTGTGACCGCAGGCCACGACGCGGGGCCGTTGCCACTGAAGGCGCTGGTCAGCGGGCATCCAGGAGGGGTTGGTGGGGGTTCCACGGTGGCCCGCCCGCGGCGTCGCGGCGGCGTCGGGCGATCGCCGACAGCGCCTCCAGGACCACCCGGTTGCCCAGGTACGCGGTGATGTCGGCGTGGTCGTACGGCGGCGCGACCTCGACCACGTCCACCCCGACGACGGGCAGCTCGTAGCAGACCCGGCGGACCGCGTCGAGCAGTTGCCGGGAGGTCAGGCCGCCCGGTTCGGGGGTGCCGGTGCCGGGGGCCATCCCGGGATCGACGACGTCCACGTCGACCGAGAGGAACACCCCCTCGCACTCGTCGGTCGCGATCGTGAAGGCCTCCGACAGGCAGGTGTCCAGGCCGCGCGACACCAGCTCGGTCATCTCGTAGGAGCGCATCCGCTGGGCGGCCATCCACGCCAGGGTGGGCGGGTCGGGCCAGTAGCCGCGCAGGCCGATCTGGAGGAACCGGTCGCCGCGTACCGCGCCGGACTCGATGAGCCGGCGCATCGGCTGGCCGTGCCCGTGCAGCGAGCCGAACTCGATGTGTCCGGTGTCGGCGTGCGCGTCGAAGTGCACCAGCGACACCCGGCCGAGCCCGTGCTGCCGGGCGACCCCGGTGGCGTCGGGCAGGGCGATGGAGTGGTCCCCGCCGAGGACGATCGGGATCGCGCCGGCGGCGGCGACGGCGTACACGGCGGCCTCCAGCGACGCCAGCGACCGCTCGATGTCGCCGGAGAACATCTCCACGTCGCCGGCGTCGTAGACGCGCAGGTCGCGCAGCCCGTCGACGCGCATCGCCAGGGACGGGCGGGAGCCGTCGTGCGGCAGGTAGCAGGCCTGCCGGATGGCGGACGGGCCGAAGCGGGTGCCGGGCCGGTGCGAGGTGCCGCCGTCGAAGGGCGCACCGACGATGACGACGTCGGCGTCCGGGTACGACGCGGGGTCGTCCAGGGTGCAGCGGTCCACCCCGAGGAAGGTGATGTCGGGGCCGTACATCGGGCCGTAGCGGTTCATCGCTCCTGGATCCCCCATGGCGAGCCGTACCCGGTGAGCAGGTCGAGGAAGGGGCGGGGCGGCAGCGCCTCCGGGCCGATCACCCCGGTCCCCGACCACGCGCCGGTGGCGAGCAGTTCCAGGGCCACCACCGGGTTCACCGCGGTCTGCCAGACGACGGCCTGGTGGCCGTACTCCCGCATGGACCACTCGTTGTCGACCACGTGGTAGAGGTAGACCTCGCGCGGCCGCCCGTCCCTGCCGGTGCCGGTGACCCAGGTGCCGGCGCAGGTCTTGCCGCGCATCCGCTCGCCCAGGGTGGCCGGGTCGGGCAGGCAGGCGGCGACCACGTCCCGCGGCGACACCTCGACGCCCCGCACGGAGACCGGAGCGGTCGAGTCGAGGCCGACCTTGTGCAGGGCCTTCAGCACCTCGATGAACTCGTCGCCCAGGCCGTACTTGAAGGTGACCCGCTTCGCCTTCACCCAGCGCGGGATCAGCAGCACCTCCTCGTGCTCGACGTTGACGCACTCGACCGGGCCGATCCCCTCCGGGAAGTCGAACACCTCCGGCTCGCTGAACGGCTCGGTGGTGTACCAGCCCCGGTCGGCCTCCCAGATCACCGGCGGGTTCAGGCACTCCTCGATGGTGGTCCAGATCGAGAACGACGGCGCGAAGTCGTAGCCCTCGACGGTGAGGTTCGCGCCGTCGCGGACGCCGATCTCGTCGATCTCGTCGAACAGCTCGTCGGCGGCGTAGCGGGCGAAGACGTCCGACAGGCCCGGCTCGATGCCGATGCCGCAGAGCGCCAGCCGGCCGGCCGCCGCCCACCGGTCGGCGACGGCGAACTGGTCGTCGCCGAGCTTCACCCCGGTCTCGGCGTAGGGGCGGGACGGGTGCGGGTGGGACAGCGACATGGCCATGTCGAGGTAGTGGGCTCCGGCGGCGAAGGCACCGTCGAAGATGGGCATGACGAAGCGCGGGTCGACGGCGTTGAGCACGTGGGTGATCCGGTGCTCCCGGCAGAGCGCGGCGACCGCGTCGGCCGAGGAGGCGTCCACCTGGGCGGCGACGAAGCGGTCGCCGTGCCCGGCCACCGCGCGGGCAGCGCGGTCCGGGTCGTGGTCGGCGACCACCATGGTCTCGAAGAAGGTCCGTCGGGCGGCGATGGCTACGGCGGCGGAGCCGACGCCACCGGCGCCGACGAGGAGGACACGCATCAGGAATCAAACCCCAAACCGAAACGATCGAGAGTACGGAGCCAGAGGTCGCGCCGGCCCTCACGCGCGTCGGCGCGGGCCAGTGACCAGCGGGTGAGATTGATGCCGAGCGCGCGGACGGGTTCCGGCGGGAACGGCAGTGGCTTACGGCGAACCAGGTCGAGCCCGGTCAACGGGGTGTTCCCGCCGGCCAGCAGGTCGAGCAGCACGCGGGCACCGAAGCGGGTGGCCCCGACGCCGAGGCCGGTGTAGCCGGCCGCGTACGCCAGCCGACCGCCGTACGCGGTGCCGAAGAACGGGCAGAACCGGGTGCAGGTGTCGATGACGCCGCCCCAGCGATGGCTGAAGCGCACGTCGGCGAGCTGCGGAAACGTGGTGAAGAAGTGCTGGGCGAGGGTGGTGAAGGTGGCCGGGTTCTGCTCCAGTTCGGGGGCGACCCGGTTGCCGTAGTGGTAGACCGCGTCGTAGCCGCCGAAGAGGATCCGCCCGTCGACGGTGATCCGGTAGTAGTGGAACAGGTTGCCGGTGTCGGCGAGCCCCTGCCGGTTGCGCCAGCCGATCGCGTCCCGCTGGGCGGGGGTGAGCGGCTCGGTCATCAGCACGTGGTCGTAGACGGGCACCACGTACGCCCGCAGTCGGCGCAGCAGTGGCGGAAACGCGTTGGTGGCGAGCACGACCCGGCGGGCGCGTACCGAGCCGGGCGCGTTGTCCAGCCCGCCGACGGTCGCCGCGTGCAGGGCCGGGCCGTCGGCACGCAGCCCGGTGACCCGGGTGTGCTCGTGCACGCGTACGCCGAGGTCGAGGCAGGCGCGGCGCAGACCCCACGCCAGCTTCGCCGGGTCCACCATGGCGACCCGGTCGGCGTCGACCAGGCCACCCAGGTACGTCGGCGAGTGCACCTCGGCGCGTACCTCGTCCCGGTCGAGTAGCCGCACCCGGTGGCCGTACCGGCGGGCCAGCTCCGCGTCGGCGGCCAACCCGTCGAGCTGGTACGGCTCGACGGCGACGGCCAGCTCGCCGGTGCGCTCGAAGTCGCAGTCGATGCCGAACTCGGCGACGGTGGCGGCGATCGCGTCCAGGTTTTCCCGGCCGAGGCGTTCCAGCTCGCCGATCTCACCGGGGAACCGGTCGACGCCGTTGGCCAGGCCGTGGGTGAGCGAGGCGGCACAGAACCCGCCGTTGCGCCCAGAGGCGGCCCACCCGCAGGTGCCGGCGTCGACGAGCAGCACGTCACGGTCCGGCTCGGCCCGCTTGGCCTCCAGGGCGGCCCAGAGCCCGCTGTACCCGCCGCCGATCACCAGCAGGTCGGCGGTCTGCGCGCCGGTCAGCGGCGGCAGCGGGTCGGGGCGCTCCGGGCGGTCCAGCCAGTACGGCACGGGCGTCGCGTCGGCGAGCGCCCGGCCGATATGCGGGAGGGTCATGACGCCCGCCCGGTCGGACGGCCCGCATCCAGGGTGGTCATGACGAGCGACGCGCCTGCGGCACCGGGCCGGCCAGCAGCGCGGCGCGGCGAGCACGCCGACCGCGCAGCGAGCTGAGCCCGACCAGCAGCAGCGCGATGGCGAACATCGCGGTGCCGATGACGTTCACCTGCGGGGGGATGCCCCGCTGGGCGGCGCCCCAGACGTACATCGGGAACGTGACGGTGGTGCCGGCGTTGAAGTTCGTGATGATGAAGTCGTCGAAGCTCAGCGAGAACGCCAGCAGCGCGGCGGCCACGATGCCGGGCAGCACCAGCGGCAGGGTGATCCGCCGGAAGGTCTGCCACTCGTTGGCGTAGAGGTCCATGGCGGCCTCCTCCAGCCGCCGGTCCATCCCGGCGAGCCGCGCCTTGACGGTGACCACCACGAACGACACGCAGAACATCACGTGCGCGATGACGATCGTCCAGAAGCCCTGCGGCACCCCGGCGGAGACGAAGAGGGCCAGCAGCGACGTGCCCATCACCAGCTCGGGGGTGGCCATCGGCAGGAAGATCAGCACGTTGATGCCGGACCTGCCGCGGAAGCGGTGCCGCACCAGCGCGAACGCCATCAGGGTGCCGAGCACCGTGGCGACCACGGTGGCGATGAAGCCGATCTGCACGCTGCGGACCACCGCGTCGCACATGTCCGAGGTGGCACACGGCTGCCGCCAGTTGTCCAGCGTGAACTCGTTGAAGTCGTACGACAGCCGGCTCGACGGCCGGTTGAACGACAGGCCCGCCACCACCAGGATCGGCAGCGCCAGGTAGCCGAGCACCAGCAGCGCCACGATCATCACCCAGCGGTCCGCCAGCCAGCGGGAAATCCTCACAGCACCTCCTCCGTGCCAGCCCTGCGCAGATAGCCGAAGACCACCGCGAGGATCGCCGCCATCAGCAGGAACGACAGCGCGGCGCCCTGCGGGTAGTCCAGTCGGACCAGGAACGCCGAGTCGATGACGTTGCCGATCATGTATTCGTTCGGGGTGCCGAGGAGTTCGGCGTTGATGTAGTCGCCGCTGGCGGGGATGAAGAACAGCAGCGTGCCGGCGACCAGACCGGGCATGGACAGCGGCAGCGTCACCCGCCGGAACGCCTGCGCCGGGCTCGCGTACAGGTCGGTGGCCGCCTCCAGCAGCCGGGGGTCCAGCCGCTCCAGGCTCGCGTACAGCGGCAGCACCAGGAACGGCAGGAAGTTGTACGTCAGGCCGAGCACCACCGCGAACGGCGTGGCCAGCAGCCGGCCGTCCGGGGCGAGCAGGTGCACGTCGCGCAGCAGGCCAACGAGCGCGCCGTTGTCCGACAGGATCGTCTTCCAGGCCAGCGTGCGGACCAGGAAGCTGGTGAACATCGGCGCGACCACGCACACCAGCAGCAGGTTCTTCCACCGGCCGGCCTTCTGCGCGATGGCGTACGCGAGCGGGTAGCCCAGCAGCAACGCCAGCACCAGGGCCAGCCCGGCGTAGCCGAACGAGCGCAGCAACTGCGGCCAGTACGCCTGCACGACGTCCGGGTAGTTGCCGAACGCCCACGTCATCGCGTACCCGGTGGAGAGCGAGCCGCTGGGGTCGTAGAGGCTCGCCGCGGCGAGTTGCAGCAGCGGCACACCGAAGAAGATGAGCAGCCAGGCCGCACCGGGCAGCAGCAACAGGTACGGCAGGAGTCGGCGCCGACCGGACCGGGCTGCCGGTGGCGCGGGTGGCGGGTGCCCCGATCCGGTGGGGGCCAGGAGGGTCATGACGACGCGCCCACCGGCTCGTCGAGCACCGGCGTGGTCCGGTCGGTGTCGGCGGCGTCGCGGGGCAGCAGGAACGCGTGGCGCGGATCCCAGTACGCCACTGCCTCGCTGCCCACCGGCACCCGCGCCTCCGCGCCGTTGTTCGCCGCGAAGACCGACAGCTCGGTGCCCCAGCCGGTGCGCAGCAGGTACTGCGTGCTGACCCCCACGTAGGAGGCGTCGGTGACCAACCCGGTGACCAGTTGGTGTCCTTGGGGGACCTGGTCGGCGGAGCCGACCAGATGCAGCTTCTCCGGGCGTACCCCCAGGTGGACAGGGCCCCGGTCGGCGCGCGACCGGCCGGCGGGCACCGAGAAGCGCGCGCCGTGCGCCGTCACCGCCACCTCGCCGCCGCTCGTGCCGGCGGCCTCGC
Source organism: Micromonospora orduensis (assembly GCF_006228125.1). Classification (GTDB taxonomy): domain Bacteria; phylum Actinomycetota; class Actinomycetes; order Mycobacteriales; family Micromonosporaceae; genus Micromonospora; species Micromonospora orduensis. The sequence continues at coordinate 55,886 of NZ_VDFY01000176.1, forward strand.
CAGCGAGCAGGTTGGACTGGCCGAGGAAGTTCGCCACGAAGGCGGTGGCCGGGAACTCGTAGAGGTCGGCCGGGGCGCCCTGCTGCTCGATCCGGCCGGCGTTCATCACCGCGACGGTGTCGGCCATGGTCATGGCCTCCTCCTGGTCGTGGGTGACGTGCACGAAGGTGATGCCGACCTCGGTCTGGATGCGCTTCAGCTCGATCTGCATCTGCCGGCGCAGCTTCAGGTCGAGCGCGCCCAGCGGCTCGTCGAGCAGCAGCACCTGCGGTCGGTTGATCAGCGCTCGGGCCAGGGCGACGCGTTGCTGCTGGCCGCCGGAGAGCTGCGCCGGCCGGCGGTTGCCGTAGCCGTCGAGCTGCACCAGCGACAGCATCCGGGTGACCTCGTCGTCGACCGAGCGGATGCCGCGTCGGCGCAGCCCGAAGGCCACGTTCTCGAAGATGGTGAGGTGCGGAAAGAGCGCGTAGCTCTGGAAGACCGTGTTGACCGGCCGCTTGTACGGCCGCAGCCGAGCGATGTCGGTGTCGCCGAGCAGCACCTGGCCACTGGTCGGCTCCTCCAGCCCGGCGATCATCCGCAGGGTGGTGGTCTTGCCGCAGCCGGACGCGCCGAGCAGCGCGAAGAACGAGCCCTGCGGGATCGTCAGGCTGAGGTCATCGACGGCGGTGAAGATGCCGAACCGCTTGGTGAGGTTGGCCAGGCGCAGATCGCCGGCGGGTGTCTCGCGCGCCATCCCCGTCACGCCCCGATGACCTGCTGGAACTTGCCCTCGTACTCCTTCTCCTGCTTTTCGTCCAGGGCCATGAAGACCTTGGACTTCGCCAGCAGCGCGTCGTCGGGGAAGATCAGCGGGTTGGCGGCCAGCTCCGGGTCGATCTTCTCCATCTCGGCCTGGGCGCCCTTGACCGGGCAGATGTAGTTGACGTACGCGGCGAGCTTCGCCGCGGCCACCGGCTCGTAGTAGTAGTTGATGAGCGCTTCGGCGTTGCCCTTGTGGGTGGCCTTGTTCGGGACCATCATGTTGTCGCTGAACAGCATCACGCCCGAGTCCGGGGCGACGAACTGCACCTTCTCGTTCTCACTGGAGAGCTGGATGACGTCCCCGGACCAGCCGATGCACGCGGCGATGTCGCCCTTGGCCAGGTCGGGTGCGTAGTCGTTGCCGGTGAACTTGCGGATCTGCCCGGAGTCGACGGCCTTCTTGAGCTTGTTGAGCGCGTCGTCGTACTGGGCGGTGGTGAAGTTGGCGGGGTCGTGCCCGTTGGACTGGAGGAGCAGGCCCATCGTGTCGCGCATCTCGCTGAGCGCCGTCACCTTGCCCTTGAGGTCGGGGCGGGTGAGCAGTTCGTCGACGGTGCGCAGCTCCTTGGTGACGCTGCCGTTGAACGCCAGGCCGGCGAGGCCGGACTGCCACGGGATGGAGATCCGGTTCTCCTGGTCGAAGGAGCGGTTGAGCAGCGACGGGAGCAGGTTGGCCTGCACGTTCGGGATCTTCGCCGGGTCGAGCTTCTGGATCCAGCCGAGCCGGATCATCCGCGCGGCCATCCAGTCGGTCAGCACGACGATGTCCCGGTCGGTGCTCTGGCAGGCGGCCAGCTGGTTCTGCACCTTGCCGAAGAACTCGTTGTTGTCGTTGATGTCCTCGGTGTAGGTGACCTGGATGCCGGTCTTCGTGATGAACTCGTCCAGGCTCGGCCGCTTGGACTCGTCCTTCTCGTCGACGTCCATGTACTGCGGCCAGTTGGAGAAGGCGAGCTTCTTCTCGGTGCCGGACAGGTCTTCGCTGACGCAGCCGGCCTCGGTCTGCTGGGCGCCCTTTGTGCCGCAGCCGGCGAGGCTACCGCCCGCAGCGAGCAGGGCGGCCGATCCGAGAGTGCCGGTGAGCAGTCCACGCCGGGAGAGGGGCCGGAGGGGAGTACGCATGACGACTCCTAGGGGGTC
>NZ_VDFY01000035.1 GCF_006228125.1 Micromonospora orduensis
GACTCGCTGCCCCCGACACCACCATCACCGGCCCTCCGGTCAGGAGGTCGACACCCAGGAGGACATCGTCATGAGGATCCGCTTGCGTCGTCCGACGGTCCTCATCGACCCGGATACCGCGGCGCTGCCTCCCGCCGGAGGCGTGGCGGCGGCGGTGGCGCCGGCCTCGGTGGAGGTGACGCCCCGGTTCCTGCGGGTCGGAGACGGCTACGCCGCCACCCTGGTGGTGACCGGCTATCCGGCCGAGGTGGGGCCGGCGTGGCTGGAGCCGCTGCTGTCCTGGCCGGGCCGCCTCGATCTGGCGTTGCACATTGACCCGATCCCCGCGCCGGTGGCGGCGTCGCGGCTGCGAACTCAGCGGGCCCGGTTCGAGTCGTCCCGGCGGGCGGACGAGCAGAAGGGCAAGCTGGCCGACCCGTACGTGGAGGCCGCCGCCGACGACGCCGCCGACCTCGCCGAACGCCTCGCCCGGGGTGCGGCGAAGCTGTTCCGCGTCGGTCTCTACCTGACCGTGCACGCCCGCACCGAGCCCGAACTTCTCGACGCGTGCGCGCAGGTGAAAGCCGCCGCCGCGTCCACCCTGATAGAGGTGCAGCCCGCGACCTGGCGGCACCTGCCCGGCTGGACCACCACCCTGCCCTTGGCCACCGACAGCCTGCAGATGCGCCGCACCATGGACACGCAAGCCTTGGCCGCCGCGTTCCCTCTCGCGTCGGCGGACCTGCCCGCACCACTGCCCGGCGACCCGGCCACCACCGGCGGGGTGCTGTACGGGGTCAACCCCGATTCCCAGGGCATCGTCTGGTGGGACCGGTGGGCGCAGGAGAACCACAACAGCGTGATCCTGGCCCGTTCCGGCGCCGGCAAGTCCTACTTCGTCAAACTCGACGTGCTGCGCAACCTGTACCAAGGGGTCCAGGTCGCCGTCGTCGACCCCGAGGACGAATATCTCCGGTTGGCCGACGCGGTCGGCGGCACCATCGTGCGGCTCGGCGCACCCGGCGTGAAGATCAACCCCCTGGATCTGCCCGCCGGGGACACCCGCCCGGATGTGCTCACCCGCCGCGGCCTGTTCCTGCACACCCTCATCGCGGTGCTGCTGGGGCAACTGCCGCCGCCCGCCGAGCGCGCCGCCCTGGACCGGGCGATCCTCGCCGTCTACCGGCAGGCGGGCATCACCGCTGACCCGGCCACCCACCACCGGCCCGCGCCGCTGCTGAAGGATCTGGCCGCGACACTGCGGGCCGACGACAACGCCGCCGCCCACGAGTTGGCCGCCCGACTCGCCCCGTGGGTGGCCGGCTCGTTCTCCGACCTGTTCGACTCGCCGACCACGACCCGCCCGCACGGGCATCTGGTCGTCTGGAGCCTGCGGCACCTGCCGGACGAACTGCGCACCGTCGGCACGCTGCTCGCACTCGACTCGATCTGGCGGTCAGTAGACGCACCGGGTCGGGCCCGATTGGCCACCCGCCGCCTCGTCGTGGTGGATGAGGCGTGGCTGTTGATGCGCGACGGTGAAGGCGCCCGGTTCCTGTTCAAGATGTCCAAGGCCGGCCGCAAGCGCAACGCTGGCCTGTCGGTCATCACCCAGGACGTCGCCGACGTGCTCGGCACCGACCTCGGCCACGCCGTCGTGGCGAATGCGGCCACGCAGGTGCTGCTCAAGCAGGCACCGCAGGCCATCGACCAGGTCGCCGACGCGTTCGGCCTGACCGCCGGGGAACGGCGGATGCTGCTGTCCGCCCGGGTCGGGCACGGCCTGCTGATCTCCGGCACGAACCGGACCGCGTTCGAGTCGATCTCCTCGCAGGCCGAACATCTTCTCGCGACCACGAAGCCGTCCGACCTCGCCGACCTCGACCTCGACGACGGGGAGGAGGAGCTGTGACACCACCCCTTGTCGCGTCGCCGACGCCCGCCCCCTCCGGGCCGGGCGCCGGCGTCATTGCCCCACCGAGCGCGCCCACCCGCTGGGTTCTGCAGGCCGCCGATTGGGCGGTAGACCGGCCGTGGCTGCTCGGCGTCGCCGCCGCCCTGCTCCTCGCGTACATCGCCGGGCGCGACCTGCTCGACGGGTGGCGGCACCGCCGCCACGCCGACCGGGCCCGCCTCGTCACGGTCGCCCCACCGCCGGAGGTCGACCCGCACAGCGCCGACGCGCTGTGGGCGAATTTGCACGGCACGCTCACCCCGTCGCGCCGACGCCGGCTGCTGTACGGCAGCCCGCACGTGGTGTGGCAGTACACCTGGATCGGCCGGCAGCTACTGATCTCGATCTGGGTACCCGGCAGCGTGCCGCAGGGGGCGGTCGAGGCCGCCGTGCGGGCCGCGTGGCCCGGCGCCGCCTGCACCACCGACGACCACGCGTCACCGCCGATCCCGCTCGACGTTCCGGCGGCCGTCGGCGGGCACCTGCTGCCGACGGCCGCCGAGTGGTTGCCGATCAACATCGACCACGACAACGACCCGCTGCGGGCGTTGATGTCCGCCGGGTCGCAGCTCAAGGCGGACGAGTACGCCTGCGTACAGGTCCTCGCCCGCCCCGCCACCGCGCGCCGGGCCGCACGCGCGCGCCGCGCGGCGGGCAGGTTGCGCGACGGCAAGACCTCCGTACCGGCCATCAATCCCGCCGCGCCGCTGCTGTGGCTGATCGAGGTCTTCCAGACGGGATCCACCGTGCGGAGCAGGACCGGGTCCGCGGGGGCGGCGCCGCGGAGAGATCCCGGTGTGGAGCGGGACGTGCGGGCGATCCTCGACAAGACCGCCCACCCGCTGTGGACGATCGGCGTCCGCTACGCCATCGCGAAGAACAATCACCGCGGCGGCTCCCGGCCGGAGGCGAGGTTGCGGGGCATCGCGGACGCGGTCGCCTCGTCGTTCGCCGTGTACGCCGGCCGCAACCGGCTCGCGCACCGGGCGCGGATGGCGCAGCCGGTGGCCGTGCTGGCCACCCGGCGGCTCGGAGCCGGGTTCCTGGCCTCCACCCCTGAGCTGGCCGTCCTCGCCGCGCTGCCGCGGGATCTGGCCGTACCGGGGCTGGATCGGGCGCGGGCGAAGTCGATGCCCGCCCCGGTGGCGGTGCCGACCGGCGGCCGAGGGATGAAGGTCCTCGGCGACGCCGAAGTCGGTGGCCACGCGGTGGCCCTGTCCGTCGCCGATGCGAGGTATCACCTGCATGTGGTCGGATCGACGGGCTCCGGGAAGACCACCCTGCTGGTCAACATGGCCGTCGAGGACATCACAGCCGGCCGGGGCACCGTGGTCATCGACCCGCACGGCGACATGGTCCTGGACATCCTCGACCGGCTCCCCGCGAGCGTCGCGGGCCGGGTGGTGCTGTTCGACCCCGACCTGCCC
>NZ_VDFY01000282.1 GCF_006228125.1 Micromonospora orduensis
GGGGTACGGGGGGAACCCCGTACCGCCGGGTGCCCCCCGTACCCCCGCGAAACCCCACGGTCCCGCCGGACGCCCCGGGTGCGTTGCGCGGCTGACCCGCCGGGCGAGCCGGTGCCCGGGGCGGCCGTGACTGTCGGTAGGCTTTGTGCACATGAGCCTGCCTCGCCCCGTCCTCGTGGTGGACTTCGGAGCCCAGTACGCCCAGCTCATTGCGCGCCGGGTCCGCGAGGCGAAGGTCTACTCCGAGATCGTGCCCCACTCGATGCCGGTCGCCGAGATGCTGGCGAAGAACCCGGCCGCGATCATCCTCTCCGGTGGCCCGGCCAGCGTGTACGCGCCGGACGCCCCGCGGATCGACGCCGACGTGTTCACGTCCGACGTGCCGGTCTTCGGTATCTGCTACGGCTTCCAGGCGATGGCCCAGGCCCTCGGCGGCACCGTCGCGAAGACGGGCAACCGCGAGTACGGCGGCACGCCGCTGCGCCCCCGCCTCCTCGAGCCGGGTGTGCTGCTGCGCGACCTGCCGGCCGACCTGCCGGTCTGGATGAGTCACGGCGACTGCGTCACCGAGGCGCCAGAGGGCTTCACGGTGACCGCCGAGTCGGCGGGCGCGCCGGTGGCGGCGTTCGAGGACGTTGCCGGGCGTCGCGCCGGCGTGCAGTTCCACCCGGAGGTCGGGCACACCGCGCACGGTCAGGAGATGCTCAAGCGCTTCCTGTACGACATCGCCGGCATCGAGCCGACCTGGACGCCCGCGAACATCATCGACGAGCAGGTGGCCCGGATCCGCGCCCAGGTCGGCGACAAGGAGGTCATCTGCGGCCTCTCCGGCGGGGTGGACTCGGCGGTCGCCGCCGCGCTCGTGCACAAGGCCGTTGGTGACCAGCTCACCTGCGTCTTCGTCGACCACGGCCTGCTGCGCGCCGGTGAGGCCGAGCAGGTGGAGAAGGACTACGTGGCGGCCACCGGCATCAAGCTCAAGGTGGTCGACGCGCAGGAGCGGTTCCTCGGCGCGCTGGCCGGGGTGACCGACCCGGAGCAGAAGCGCAAGATCATCGGCCGGGAGTTCATCCGGGTCTTCGAGGCCGCCGCGCGTGAGATCGCCTCGCACGGCGACGTCGAGTACCTGGTCCAGGGCACCCTCTACCCGGACGTGGTGGAGTCCGGTGGCGGCACCGGCACCGCCAACATCAAGAGCCACCACAACGTCGGTGGCCTGCCGGAGGACCTGAAGTTCGCCCTGGTCGAGCCGCTGCGCACGCTGTTCAAGGACGAGGTCCGGGCGCTCGGCCTGGAGCTGGGCCTGCCCGAGGCGATGGTCTGGCGGCACCCGTTCCCCGGCCCCGGCCTGGCCATCCGGATCATCGGCGCGGTCGACCGGGAGCGGCTCGACCTGCTGCGCCGGGCCGACCTGATCGCCCGCGAGGAGCTGACCGCCGCCGGCCTGGACCGGGGCGTCTGGCAGTTCCCGGTGGTGCTGCTGGCCGACGTGCGCAGCGTCGGCGTGCAGGGTGACGGGCGCAGCTACGGGCATCCCGTGGTGCTGCGCCCGGTCTCCAGCGAGGACGCGATGACCGCCGACTGGTCGCGGCTGCCGTACGAGGTGGTGGCCCGGATCTCGACCCGGATCACCAACGAGGTGGCCGAGGTCAACCGGGTGGTGCTGGACGTCACAAGCAAGCCGCCGGGCACCATCGAGTGGGAGTGAGCGCCGCTCAGGCCGCCGGCGGCGTGCTGGACGGGGTCGTCGGCGGGTAGGGCGGCGTCGGGGCGTACCCCGGGGTCGGTTGGCCGGGCGCGGGCCCGGCGGTGGGCTGCGGCGCGGCGCCCGCCGGGTGCGGCCAGGCCGGCGCGCCGGTGGGCTCCTCGGGCATCAGGAACCACATGATCGGGTACGCGAACAGCGCGAGCCCGCCGGTGAGCAGCCCGGTGACCGCGAAGACCACCCGGACCAGAGTGGGGTCGACGTCGAAGTAGCGACCGAGGCCGCTGGCGACCCCCGCCACCATGCGGTCGGTGGTCGGTCGGCGGAGCTGCTTGTACGGGGCGTGGGGAGCGGTGGTGGATGTCATGCCTCCACGGTCCGCGCCGGTGCCCGGCCCGTCCTCGGTGACCGCCCGGATCCTTACCCTGACCGATCCCTGATCGGGGTCAGACAGTCAGGAATCCGACTCTTTTCCGCTCCGGTAACCCGGCCCGGGGAGAATTTGGTCCCGTGACCACCATGCTGGAGCCGCTCCGCAGGATCGCGGCATACGCAGTTTGTGCTGATTCAGACGGCCGAGTGTTGCTGGTCCGCGCATCGGAGCGCTCCGGCACCCCCGGCACCTGGTCGCTGCCCGGCGGGGCGGTCGACCACGGCGAGGACCCGAACCACACGGTGGTCCGGGAGACCGCCGCCGAGACGGGCCTCTCCGTCGCCGTCTCGGGGCTGGACGACGTGCTCGCCGACATGCGGGCCCTGCCCGAACGTGGCATCACCATCCACACCGACCGGCTGATCTACCGGGTGGCGGTGCGCGGCGGCACCCTCGCCGACCGGGCCGGCGAGCGCCCCACCGACCTGGCCCGGTGGTACACGCTGGACGAGGCGCGCCAGTTGCCGCTGCGCTCGTTCACCGCGCGTGCCCTCGGTCTGCCCGCCTCCTCGGCCGACGTGGTGCCCGACGAGGTGCCCGAGTTCCCCTCCTTCTACGCGGTGCCCGGCCCGGACGGGCTGCACCGGGCGCAGCGCTTCGCCGCGTACGCGGTGTGCACCGACCCGGCCGGTCGGGTGCTGCTCACCCGAGTCTCGGACGGCTACCCGGGCGCCGGCTGCTGGCATCTGCCGGGCGGCGGCACCGACTACGGCGAGCAGCCCGGCGCGGCGCTGATCCGGGAGCTGGTCGAGGAGACCGGGCAGACCGGCCGCCTCGTCGAGCTGCTCGGGGTGGCGAGCCACCGCGACGCCGCCTCGCTCGGCCCGGAGGGCTACCCGATCGACTGGCACGGCGTACGCGCCTTCTATCGGGTGGTGGTCGACCAGCCCAACCCGCTGACCGTCGCCGACGTCGGCGGCTCGACGTGCGAGGCCCGCTGGTTCGCCCGCGAGGAGCTGGGTGCCCTCCCCACCGACCGCCTCACCGAGGTGACCGCCGAAGCAGTCCAAGCCGCCCAACTCACCTGACCCCCGACCCCTCCCTCCCTTCCCACCCACCCTCGCCGCGTCGATCATGAAGTTATCGTCAGGACACGCCGGGA
>NZ_VDFY01000033.1 GCF_006228125.1 Micromonospora orduensis
CGGGCACACCGTCGGCGGGCGCGACGGCCGTCGCGCCCACCGTCGCGCCCACGGCGACCCCGTCGGCGCGGCCGTCGCGGACCGCCGCGTCGGCGACCACCCGCCCGAGCCGCACCCCGTCGGCGAAGCCGTCGCGTACGTCCTCGTTGGCCCCGCCGGCCCCGCCGCAGGTCGTGGTGGTGGCCCGCTACGAGACCGACTCCAGCCGGCTGTTCGGTTACACAGGCGAGATCGTGGTGGACAACCCGGGCGGCGCGCCGGCGGCGAACTGGTCCGTCGTGGTCACGCTCGCCGAGGGCACCACAGTGGACGACGTCGACGACGCCAACTGGCGGCAGGACGGGCGGACGATCACGTTCACCGGGCCCGCCGTGTCGGCCGGTGGGTCACAGACGTTCCGGTTCGACGTCCGCGACAGCCGGCCCAAGGCCCGGGAACCGGAGAGCTGCACGATCGACGGGAAACCCTGCGCGGGACTGTGACCTAGGCTGCCGGAATGGCACTGCTGCACCGCGCGACACTGCGCCCCACGAAGCTCGACCTGCTGGCGACCTGGCTGCCCGGCCGACCCTGGTACCAGGGGCCGGCCGGCGCCGACGTGGTGAGCCGGGGCGCCTACCGCTTCGACGACCCGGCCGGCGCGGTCGGCATCGAGACGATGCTGGTGGGCGCCGCCGACGGACCGGTCCACCACGTCCCGCTCACCTACCGCGACGCGCCGCTCGACGGCGCCGACGACTGGCTGGTCGGCACCACCGAGCACTCGGCGCTCGGCACCCGCTGGGTGTACGACGGCTGCGCCGACCCGGTGTACGCCGCCGCGCTGGCGCACGCCATCCTCGCCGGCACCGGTCAGGCGGAGCAGTACTTCGAGGTGGACGGACGGCGTGAGGTGCGCGAGCCGACGATGACGGTCGCCGTCACCGGCGCCGGGGACGCCGACGTGGCACCGGTCGGCGCCGTGCGTCGGGTGGTCGACGAGGACGACACGGTGATCGTCACCGACTCCGTCGAGCTGGTCGTCGTCCGCCGGCCCGCCGCCGCCGACCCCACCGGGCCCACTCTGCTCGGCAGCTGGGACGGGCAGCCGACGAGCGTCCCGCTGGCGTACGCCCGGGTGGGCTGACCACGCGGCGGGCGGCCCGGCTGTGCGGGCCGCCCACCGTGGTCACCACCGTGACGGAGGCGGGGGCGGCGACACCGGGGGCCGGTCGTCGCAGGTGATGGTGTTGGGCAGCAGCCACGGCGCGAGCCAGCCGCCGTCGTTGCCGCCGAGGTCGGTCAACCTGAACTCCGAGCCGGCCGGGGTGAAGTGGAACGACCCGCAGTTGTTGACGCCCACAGCTCCCACGTTGCGCGCGTCCACGTTGGCGAACGAGGCCGACCCCGCCGCGCGGGCGCTGACCACCGAGGTGCCGGTGCCGTCGACCCGGACGTCGCGGAAACGCACGTCGGTGATCGAGTAGAGGTCCTTCACCGGCCAGTCGCTGACCAGCATGATCGCGTTGTAGGTGTTGTCGAGGTACGCGTCCCCGGTCACCTCGATCGCCGCGTCGATGCTGCCGTCCAGAGCGAAGACCCAGATCGCGCCCAGCCCGATGTTCCAGTTCAGCTCGTACGTGCCGGCTCTGGCTGTGGTGTTGTCGGTGAACCGCAGGTGCCCGGTGAACGGCTCCGCGCCGAAACGGGAACCGGCGTGCAGGCCGCTGCCCTCGCGTACCGGGTCGGCGACGAGGTTGTGCGAGACGGTGGTGTCCGTGCCGCCGTAGATGGCGATGCCATTGGCCAGCGTCGGCGACTGCACGGTGTTGTGGTCGAACGTGTTGCGGGCGTTGGCCGTCTTCTCCGACCACATCGCCAGGCCGTCGTCGCCTGTGTTGCGGACGAAGGTGTGCGCGACGAGCGAGTCGGTGACGCCGGTGTGGAAGTTGAGCGCGTCGGCGATCTGGTCGACGACGATGGTGTTGGTGACGCGGACGTTGCGCATCGGGCCGTCGAACCACAGGCCCGCCTTGGTGTGGCGCAGGTGCAGCCCGTCGATCGTCGAGTCGCTCATCGCCCCGCCGATCGCGTTGACCTGGTCGGTGTCGATGCGTTCCCGCACGTCGCCCTCGATGGCGAAGCCGGACAGGTGGACGTTGCGGCTGCCGCCGTCGGCGGCGTCGCGACCGTAGAATCCGACACCGGTGTGCACCGAGCCGTCCGGCGCGGGGGTCGGCAGGGCGACCTCGCGGCCCTTGATGATGGTGTGCCAGTTGCCGGCGCCCTCGACGGTCACGTCGTCCACGATGATGTGCCGGTTGACCTGGTAGGTGCCCGGCGGGATGTACACCTTCAGGTGGGTGCGCCGGGCGAAGGCGATGGCCCGGTCCAGGGCGTCGGCGGAGTCCCGCCGGCCGGTGGGGTCGGCGCCGAAGGCCAGCACGTTCGCCGCGAGCAGCCGGATGCGCGGCGGCGCGACCAGCTCCGAGTCGAGTAGGTCGATGACCGTCCAGGCGGCGGCGCTACCGGCCGGCGCGGTGAGCCGGATCCTGTCCCCGGCCCGGTAGGTGCGCCCGAGCATCAGTCGCTGTTCGTCGTAGAAGTGGGTGGGTCGGAACGGTGTGCTGATGCTCGGGTACGGCGTGGTGGCCGACGGCACGCACTGGCACTCGGTGATCCACCAGTCCGGGTGCAGCAGCCCGGCCCGCGGGTCGTTGGTGAACGGGTACTGGTTGTAGAGCCACGAGTACTGCGAGGTCAGCGTCATGGTGCGCACGTGCGTGCCGTTGACGGCGACCCGCAGCGGCGCGGTGATCCCGCCGCCGGAGGGCGCGTCCGGGATGCTGTACCGCACGGTGATCCCGTTGGCCGCGCTGGGCAGGACGAACTCCACGTACTCGCCGGGGGTGAGCCGGACGGCCCGACGACCGGACGCCTCCGCGGGCAGCGTGTAGGCGGACCGGTCCGGGCCGATGACCTCGCCTGTGGTGCGGGCGTTCTCCGCCTCCTGTTCGACGAAGTCGACGTCGGCGCCGCGCCCGGCGACGAGCGCCGCATCGAGGGCGGCGCGGGTGACCACCGGCCGCGCGGCGTCGGGCGCGGACGGACCGGCGACGGCGGGCGCGGCGGCCAGCACGGCGAGGCCGGTCGCGAG
>NZ_VDFY01000032.1 GCF_006228125.1 Micromonospora orduensis
TGAGGTGGGTGCCGGGTCTCCGGGCGCAGGGTGTCCGTGGACTGGGTCGCGTCTGGTTCGATGCCGTCGTCTCGATGGTGAGGCGCCGGTGTCGTCGGCTGGGCAGGCGGTGGTGGGGCCGGGGTCGACGGTGCCGTGGTAGGGGCGGATGGTGGTGGCGCCGTGCCTCTGGCCGGCGGGTCGGTGGGTGACGTCGGCGGTGCGGGCGTGCTGGGGGTGTTGTCGGCGGGTAGGCGCAGGGTCCAGCCGGTATGGATGAGGTCCGGGTCGCGCAAGGTGCCGCCGACGTGCGGGAAGTGGGTGCCGCGATTGAGGGTGAATATCTCCGGCCAGCGGTTGGCGTCGCCGAGGCACCGGTGGGCGATGGCGAACAGAGTGTCACCCCGTTGCACGGTGTAGGTGCTGCCCGGCGACGCGGTGTCGCGGGCGGTCCGGTGCGGGACGGGTGTGCCGCTTGAGCGCGTCGGATGATCGTCGTTGACGTCGCCGACGGTGGTGCTGGGCGGGGCGGCGTGCGCGGCGCCCGCGGCGGTGGTGACGGCGGTGGCGCCGAGCAGTGCGGCGGTAATGCCCTGCACGGGACCGGGGACGCGCAGCGCCGACATGCCGCTGAGGCGACGGGCCACCGCGCTGTAGGCGCGCAGGAGGATGGTGGTGCTTAGCGGCAGCCACAGGGCGGCCGCCGCGGCGATGGTGAGGGCCATGAGGAAGCCACTGGTCATCGGTCGGGTGACCCACTGCTGGACGGCGGCCGGTGACGGCAGCGTCGGCGTCCATATGCCGGTGCGAGCAAGGACGACGGGCACGGTCGCCGTGCCCAGGATGGATGTGGTGATTGCGGCGGTGCGCGTCGATCGGTTTGACACACGTCCTCCTTCCTGGGCGGATGCTGTCCCGGGCTGCTCCCCCGCCGGGGGCGCGTGTCCTGCCGGGCGGGGGAGGCGGTTGACGGCGACGCTATGACCACCGCTGTGTCGGTGGGAGTCGCTGGTGGCTGACAGCACCTCACCGCACCTCACACGCCCTCACATCCGCAGGTCAGCACAGTGGGCCGTAGCGGACGGTCCGCCCGCGAGGTAGGCCGAAGGCTGCGAAGTGGGAGAGGGCTTGCGACTCGGGACCGGACAGTGCCAGGTGGGGCCACCGGGCGGTCAGCCACCCGCCGGGCAGGAGCCGTTGGGTGGCAGGTGACGCCAGCGATGAGGCCCTGCTGGTCCAAGTTTTATGCGCGCCCGGAGGCTCATCCGTACGTCAGGGCGATAGGTCGTACCAGGCGTGATCGTGCTGGATTGACTGTGCGCCACCGGGGGGCGGTGAGCTTCCTGGCGACCTCCGTGGCCCGATGGCGACGGAGGCCCAGACCAGGCTGCGCGAGCCGGCCGGCGACCGGGATTCCCCTGCTAGGGCCATGAAAAAGGTAGGCAGGGTCACCAGGTGGGGATGGCGGGTTGGCCCGTCAGGCTGGCTGTCGGTCGGCCGTGCCGGTGGGGAGGATGCCCGCTGCGGCGAGGCGACGGGTATAGCCCTGCCGCAGGTGGTTGGCCGCGTCGTGGTCGCCGATGGCGATGAGTGCGGTGACCGCGCGGGTGTGCAGGTCGGCGTTGTACGGGTCGATGCGGATGGCGGCCTGCAGCCATTCGAGGGCCTGCCGGGCGTCAGGGCTGGCGGCGGCGAGAGCCGCGTGCGCGTCGAGGACGTGCCGGCGGGTGGCTTCGCGGATCGGGTCGAGCCAGGGCCAAGCGCGGCGGGCGGCGAAGTCACCGGAGTAGGCGTCGATGACCGCCGTCCAGGTCGTCGCGTCGGTGGTGACGGCGGTGGTGGCGTCGCGAACCGCGTGGTGGAAGTGCCACAGGTCGACGGTGACGCCGGTGGGATCGAGGCGGTACCGGTCGTCGCTGTGCTCAATGATGCTCACCCCCGCTGCGGAGCGGATGGTGGCGCGCAGGTCGCTGACGGTGGTGTAGAGGCGGCCGGTCAGGGAGTGGCGGGGCAGGCCCGGCCAGATCGCCTCGGTCAGCTCTCGTGTGTCGGCTCCGTCAGGGTGGGCGGCGAGGAACACGAGGACCTGGAGCGCGGCGGTGCGCCGGATCGCCACAGGATGACCATCCAGCAGCAGCCTCGGCTCACCCAGCACGCGTAGCTCAAGGCGTCGCTTGTCGTTCCCGGGGCGGACGGGGTGATCCTGGGCGCCGGCCTCCCCCCGAGCGGGTTGGCCTGTGGGGTTGCGCGACGGACCGGAGGTCCCCGGGTGTGGTGGTACCGGGTCGGGGTGGGCGATCACGGTGAGCAGGTCGGTGGCCGTGACTTGGCTAAGGACGCACACCCGTGGCCCGGCTGACCTGTCGCCGTCCAGGGGGCGGGTATGCCCCGACCGGTCGACCTGCCACGTCTGACCGGCCGGCCAGCGTCCGAGCACGGCCACCGCGGCGGAGGCAGCGGTCAGAACCGCCAGGGTGTCGGCGCTGTCCCTTGCGGACGGCGCATCGACGATAAGGGTTGGACCGGATGTGCCCGTGTCCTCCTGCGCGTCTCGTTGCGACTGGTCCCGTGCGCCCAGGCCCCGGCCGAACCGGCTGCCGGGGAAGAACTGCGCCGCCTGCCCGAGGTGGTCGATGACGGCCAGCCCTGGCAGTCGCCGGGCCAGCGTTGCGGCGGTAGGGCCGAGCAACGGTGCCAGGACGGGTCGCGTGACGACCACGGAGACTGTCGGGTGGTGGTGCCCAGCTAGCAGGCTGGTGACGAGCAGGCCACGGGCGGCGGCCTGCGCCCCTGGCCCGGTAAGACCGACCCCAGTTCGGGGCAAAGCCTGACCAGCGGTTGGCGGGTGGAGCAGTGACGAGCCGGCCGAGGCGCCGGGTTCGGTAGGTGGTGGCGTCGAGTCGGCGAGGGCGGCTTGTACGGCGGCGACCGTCGGGGGCAGTGGTGCCAGGTCAGGGTCGTCCGGGC
>NZ_VDFY01000062.1 GCF_006228125.1 Micromonospora orduensis
CCACTCCGCCGCCCACCACTCCGCCGCCCACGACCCCGCCGCCGACGGGTGAGCCGGGCACCTGCGCCGCCACCTACCGGACGATCAACACCTGGCCCGGCGGCTTCCAGGGTGAGGTGACCGTGGCCAACAACACCGCCACGACCCTGAACGGCTGGACCGTGGGTCTGACCCTGGCCAGCGGTCAGGCCATCAGCAGCCTCTGGAGTGGAATCAACACGGGCACCACCGGCAGCGTCACCGTCCGCAACGCCGCGTACAACGGCAACCTGGCGGCGAACGCCTCGACGACGTTCGGTTTCACCGCCACCGGCGACGGTGCCACCGCACCCGGCAACATCACCTGCACCAGCCCCTGAACGGAGCGGTAACCGGGCCCGGAGCCAGCTGGCTCCGGGCCCGCGGTGTCAGCCGAGGAATCACATCCATGCTCGCCAGCCGAGGTGTGGGGAGCGGCGGGCAATCACCCCTGCCGGCGTCCCAGAAAACCTGGGTTGAAACGACTAGACATCTTCGGCGAGCTGACATACTGTTCTTCGAGTCGAGAGAGTAAAGATCCGTCAAGACATGGACGGACCGTCCGGCCGTGACGTCACGACGGGCGGTGTGGAAGGAACGATCTCCACTGTTCCTTCCGTGGAGAGGTACGAGCAGGCGGGGCCGAGGCAGTTTCAGGGCTCCACCTGGTGTTCGCCGTAGGGGTGGGGGCCATGAAGTCGCGTGGGCCCCGACACCGGCGGACCGCACGACAGCAAGGGAAATGAGAAGCAGAGGAAAGGGAGGGCCATACACCGTTGGATCGCCCGCCGTCGGCCTTCATGTCAGGCCGGGCGGACACCGCAGTTTCCATCGAACGAGAGGTGGTCTCCGGTCACGCATATGCGATCCTCGCACCCGAAGCCGTCAGTTGCGGCTGGTGCGGATATGACGAGCCGACGAAGCTGTCGGCAGATGGTGTTCTGACCCGTAACCCTGGGCCCCGGCGCTTCGGCGCCGGGGCCCTCGACGTGGAGGTGACATGGCGCAAAGCCCCGATGACATGTTCGGCGACGAGAACTACCCGGCGTACACGATCGGCCAGGCCGCGGAGATGCTCGACACGACGCAGGACTTCCTGCGCCGCCTGGACGAGGCAAAACTGATCAACCCGCACCGCTCTGCCGGCGGGCACCGCCGCTACTCCCGCTACCAGCTGCGCCTGGCAGCGCGCGTGCGTGAGATGGTCGACCAGGGCACCGCTCTGGATGCGGCCTGCCGGATCGTCATCCTCGAAGATCAACTCGAGGAAGCCCTGCGACAGAACCAGAGCCAGCAGCCTGGCGCACGGCAACGCGACTGATCGGCCACCTTCCTTCCGCCGAGGTCGTCGCACCCGGGACTCGACGATCCAGTCTGTGCGCGGCACCGAGGGCTGTCAGTCGGCGACGACGAGCGCCTGAGGCGCGGCGGCCTTCATCCGCGTACGCAGCCACTTGAGCTGGATCGCAGTCTCCCCCTCGCAGCGCCGCACGACCGCGAGCAGCTCGTCGTCGCGGGCGCCGTAGGCGGCCTGGCCGACGACGGTCCAGGTGATGTCGCACTCGGCCGCCATCAGGTAGAGGTCCTGGAGGTCCCGAAGGAGGCCGATGCCGCCGGTGCGGGTGCCGCTGAACAGGTGTGAGTGCAGCCGGTCGGGCTCGGTGGGTGCGTCCTCGAAGTAGCGGGCGGCGAAGGTGCGCCGCCGGTCCGGACTGACGATCAGTGTGGTCCTACCCGCCGACGGATGCGACACCTTCGGCGACACCGGTGTGCCGGGTGGTCGTTGGATCGAATCCGTGAGCCAGGTGCCGGTGAACGACAGGCGTGAATGCCTTGGCAGTGGCGTGCGCCTCCGCTACCGTCATGGGAACGCTCCCATGAACTTGGATACATCAATGTGATCAGGAGGAAACACGTCGTGGCTATCCTCTCCCCCCGGCGCGGCAGATCAACGGCCATCAGTATGGCGGCCATCGCGGGTCTCGCCGCCGCCGGCGTCTGCTTCGCCGTCGGCGGCGCGTCCGCCGGCACGGTGTCCGGATCGCTCTACCGCGACCCGAGTTCGGCCGTCGTCCGCTGGGTCGCCGCCAACCCCGGCGACTCACGTACCGCCGTCATCCGCGACAAGATCGCTAGCCAGCCGCAGGCCCGCTGGTTCGCCAACTTCAACCCGTCGACCGTGCAGTCCGAGGTCTCCGGATTCATCGGCGCCGCCAACGCGGCGCAGCAGATCCCGGTGCTGGCGGTGTACGAGATCACCAACCGGGACTGCGGCGGGGCCAGCGCGGGTGGTGCCCCGGACCTCAACCAGTACCAGACGTGGGTGTCGAACTTCGCCAGAGGCCTGGGCAACCGGACGGTCCTGATCATCCTGGAAACCGACTCGCTCGCCCTCCAGACGTGCCTGAGCGGAGCCGAGCTCAACGCGCGCAACCAGGCGATCTCGACGGCCACCCAGACCATCAAGTCGGCCAACCCCAACGCCAAGGTGTACCTCGACGGCGGCCACTCCACCTGGAACAGCGCGAGTGAGACGGCCAACCGGCTCCGGGCGGCCGGCGTGCAGTACGCCGACGGCTTCTTCACCAACGTGTCGAACTACAACTCCACCTCCGGCGAGGCGAACTTCGGCCGCTCGGTCATCTCCGCCCTGAATGGCATGGGCATCTCGGGCAAGCGCCAGATCATCGACACCAGCCGTAACGGCGGTGCCAGCGGCGACTGGTGCGGCGACGACAACACCGACCGGCGCATCGGTACGTACCCGACGACCAACACCGGTGACAGCAACATCGACGCGTACCTCTGGGTGAAGCCGCCGGGCGAGGCGGACGGCTGCCGCTACACGGCCGGTTCCTTCCAGCCCGACCTGGCCTACAGCCTGGCCAACGGCGCGCCCAACCCGCCCACCACCGCGC
>NZ_VDFY01000297.1 GCF_006228125.1 Micromonospora orduensis
CCACCCCACCGCCCCTGTCCCGCACCGTCCCGCCGACCATGCCCGCCGTGCCGAAGCCACCCAAGCCGACGGACCCGACCGACAAGCGAGCGCCCGACCTGGTCTCCGGCCACATCACCCGGGGCGGATCGGGCCCCTGCTACGGGCTCGTCTCCGAGGACGGCATCGAGTACGCAGTGCACGGCACCGGCGTCGGCACACTGACCGAGGGCAGCTTCGTCACCCTCCGGCTCATCTCCCGCTCCTTCGAGGTCGACTGCGGACCGGGAGTCCGCGCCAGCATCGTCACCCGGTGACCCGGCACGGACCCCCGCGACGGTAGGGGACAACCCGGGCTTCTCCCTGTTCACCGCGACCACCAGGGTCATCTGAGGCATCCGGGTCCTAGGCTGTCTGCCATGACCGACCAGCGCGGCGGAGCCGTCGACGAGTCCTGCGTCCTCACCGAGGGGCCGTGGACGCACCGCTTCGTCGGCGCCAACGGCACCCGGTTCCACGTGGTCGAGGCCGGCACCGGCCCGATGGTGCTCTTCCTGCACGGCTTCCCGGAGCACTGGTGGGCGTGGCACCAGATGCTTCCGGCCGTCGCCGACGCCGGCTTCCGGGCGGTCGCCGTCGACCTGCGCGGCTACGGTGCCAGCGACAAACCACCCCGGGGGTACGACGGCTACACCCTCGCCGCCGACATCGCCGGGCTGATCCGGGCGCTCGGTGAACGGTCCGCGACACTTGTCGGCAGCGGCGTCGGCGGCATGGTCGCCTGGACTGTGGCGTCGTTCCACCCGGCCCTGGTCCGCCGTCTCGTGGTGCTGGGAGCACCGCACCCGCTACGGCTGCGCGCCGCCATCTTCGCCGACCCGCGCGGGCAGTTCGCGGCCTCAACCCCGGCGCTGAAGTTCCAACTGCCCCGCTACGAGCACGTCCTGACCCGGGACGGCGCGGCGGCCGTGGAGGAGATCCTGCGCCGCTGGGGTGGGCCACGATGGGTGGCCGGGTCGGACTTCGAGGCGTACGCGCAGCGGTGCCGGGAGGCGATGCGAATCCCGCAGGCCGCGTTCTGCGCGTTGGAGGGCTACCGGTGGGCGTTCCGCTCGGTGCTGCGACTGCACGGCTACCGGTTCGTACGCCTCATGCAGAAGCCGCTTGTCACCCCGACCCTCCAACTGCACGGCGCCATGGACGTCGCCTCCCTGCCGAGGACGGCCCTGGGCTCCGGACGGTACGTCGTGGCCCCGTACGAGTGGCGGCTGCTCGACGGGGTGGGCCACTTTCCGCACCTGGAGGCACCGGATCTGGTGCTCGGCGAGGTCCTTCGGTGGGCCAAGTCCTGACCGGTCGCACCCGCTGCGACCGTCAGACCCGCTGCTCCCGCAGGTCGGTGACCTCGGCGGCCGGCGCCCAGCCCTGGTAGACGCCGAAGTCGAAGACCTCCAGCCGCATCGCCTCGGCCACCGGCCAACGGCCGCCGGTGTACTCGACGCGCAGCCAGGCGTCGTGTTCGCCGAGCACGATGAACGGCTGCCCCTGCCAGGTGCAGGTGGTCCGCACGTACGCCAGGTCCTCGATGTCGCTGGCCGGCAGCACCCGCACGTACCGGCCGGGCCGGACCTCCTCGAAGCCGTCAGCCGGCTCGGGCTGGTAGAGCCGGATGTCGTCGCCGTCCGGGCTGGCCTGGTACTCCCGACCCCGCCAGCGGGCCACGTAGCCGTCGCGCATCACGCCTCCCCGACCCGTCGCCACACCACCGCGTCCGTGTCGAGCGACGCGACCACCCGTTCGGTGCCGTCCGCGCCGATCCGCCAGAGCTGCGCGCCGTGCGGCAGCCGGGCGCTGTCCACCTTGAACTCGGCCACCACGTCGCTGCTCTCGCCGGGCGCGAAGCCGTTACCCCGAAACGGTGGGCGTTCGATGACCCAGCCCTCCATGGCCCGCATCGCCGGCTCGTTCTGCCCCCCGTACGGGATCCGGTAGAGGCTCGGCCGGTGCGCCGGCCAGCGCAGCACGTAGATCTCCTCGGCGTCCCGCACGAACGGCGAGGCCGGGTAGTTGAGGCCGAGCGCGTCGTACAACTGGGCCGGCGTGGTCAGGTGGGCCAGTTCGCCCGCCCGGTGCACGAAGCCGGACACCCGGTCGTACCCCCGCTCCAGGTAGTACGCGAGCTGGCTGGGCGCGATCGCCTTCTGCATCACGGTCGGGCGGGCCGGGTCGACCGCCGCCGGAGCGTACCGGGGGCGGGCGGAGGGCTCCGCCACGGCCGGCGCCTCCTCGGTGTCGACCTCCAGGTCGTCTCCGAGCCCGACTTCGGCGGCCCAGTTGGCCAGGGCGACGATCTGCTCGCCGGGCAGCTTCGCGCCGACCGGGGTGCCCGGATTGACGGCGAACGACCAGTCCTCGTCCGGCCAGCGCCGGATCAGTTGGGCGAACTTCACCCCGACCGTGTCGACGTCACCGTCGGTGTGGTCGGCGAGGCGCTCCGGCGACGTGTAGACCACCACGTACGTCTCACCGTCGAGCTGGCCGGTACGCCAGACGAAACCCGGGTCGCCGGGGCGGCTGCCGCGCACCGACTCCGGTGCGGCGGGCAGCAGCACCCGGGCCAGCAGCAGGGTGGACAGGAACGTGTCGGTGCTGCCCGCGCCGGCCGCGTTGAGCAGGTCCTCCTCGACCGTGTTGGCCGGCTCGAAGTCGATCGGCGCCGGGCTCGGCTCCTCGCCGCCCGCAGTCGCGTACGGGTCGCCGCCCTCGGTGTCCGCGCGAGGCGGCTCCGGTCGAGGCGACGGCGTGCCGTCGGCGGTGCGGGGCGGCTCCGGGAGGCTGTCGGTGCGGGGCGGCGGGGAGTCGACACGGTCGCCGCCGGCGCCGCGCCGCGGGTTCACGCCCATCGTCATCGAGGGCACCATCATCGAGTCCCGCGACCTGACCGAGCCGATCGG
>NZ_VDFY01000306.1 GCF_006228125.1 Micromonospora orduensis
CCCGCGCCCCGACCGGCCGCGCCCACACGGGCGTCGCCGGCCGGGACGGTCGTCACTTCACGCCGGCGGCGTCCATCCCGCGCAGCTCCTTCTTCAGGTCGGCCACCTCGTCGCGGATCCGGGCCGCCAGCTCGAACTGCAACTCGCGCGCGGCGGCCAGCATCTGGTCGTTGAGCTCCTGGATGAGCTGGGCGAGGTCGGCACGGGCCATCCCCTCCCGCGAGGGAGTGGCGGCCCCGGCCCGACTCCGGCTGCGCGTCTCCTTGACGGGCGCCTTGCCCCGGGAGAGCTGGCGCACCGCGCCGCCCACCCGGGAGTTCTCGGTATCCTCCGCCTCGCGGTAGATGTCGTCCAGGATGTCGTGGATCTTCTTGCGCAGCGGCTCCGGGCTGATGCCGTTGGCCTCGTTGTGCGCGATCTGCTTGGCGCGCCGCCGATCGGTCTCGTCGATCGCCGCAGCCATCGACGGGGTGATCTTGTCGGCGTACATGTGCACCTGCCCGGACACGTTACGGGCGGCCCGCCCGATGGTCTGGATCAGCGAACGGCCGCTGCGCAGGAAGCCCTCCTTGTCGGCGTCGAGGATCGCCACCAGCGACACCTCGGGCAGGTCCAGGCCCTCGCGGAGCAGGTTGATGCCGACCAGCACGTCGTACTCGCCCTTGCGCAGCTCGCGCAGCAGCTCCACCCGGCGCAGCGTGTCCACCTCCGAGTGCAGGTAGCGCACCCGGATGCCGTTCTCGAGCAGGTAGTCCGACAGGTCCTCGGCCATCTTCTTGGTAAGCGTGGTGACCAGGACCCGCTCGTCCCTCTCGGTGCGCAGCTTGATCTCGTGCATGAGGTCGTCGATCTGGCCCTTGGTCGGCTTGATGACGACCTCCGGGTCGATCAACCCGGTGGGGCGGATGACCTGCTCGACGAACTCGCCCTGGGACTGCTCCAGCTCCCACGGGCCGGGGGTCGCGGAGAGGTAGACCATCTGGCCGACCCGCTCCAGGAACTCGTCGAAGCGCAGCGGCCGGTTGTCGGCGGCGCTGGGCAGCCGGAAGCCGTGGTCGATGAGCATCCGCTTACGGGAGGCGTCACCCTCGTACATGCTGCCGATCTGCGGGATCGTCACGTGCGACTCGTCGACCACGGTGAGGAAGTCGTCAGGGAAGTAGTCGAGCAGGCAGTGCGGCGGACTGCCGGGCAGCCGCCCGTCCATGTGCATCGAGTAGTTCTCGATGCCGGAGCAGAAGCCCACCTGGCGCATCATCTCGATGTCGTAGGTGGTGCGCATCCGCAGGCGCTGCGCCTCCAGCAGCTTGCCCTGCCGCTCCAGCTCGGCCAGCCGCTCGACCAGCTCCGCCTCGATGTCGCGGATGGCCCGCTCCATCCGCTCCGGGCCGGCCGCGTAGTGCGTCGCCGGGAAGATCACCAGCTGGTCGACCTCGCGGACCACGTCACCGGTCAACGGGTTGAGGTAGTAGAGCTTCTCCACCTCGTCGCCGAACAGCTCGATGCGGACCGCCAGCTCCTCGTACGCCGGAATGATCTCCAGGGTGTCACCCCGGACCCGGAAGGTGCCCCGCTGGAAGGCCATGTCGTTGCGGGTGTACTGGATGTCGACCAGCCGGCGCAGCAACTGGTCACGGTCGAGCTCCTGGCCGACCTCGACCCGGACCGCCCGGTCCAGGTACTCCTCCGGGGTGCCCAGACCGTAGATCGCCGAGACGGTCGCCACCACGATCACGTCGCGGCGGGTGAGCAGCGACATCGTCGCCGAGTGCCGCAGCCGCTCGACCTCCTCGTTGATCGAGGAGTCCTTCTCGATGTAGGTGTCGGTCTGCGGAATGTACGCCTCGGGCTGGTAGTAGTCGTAGTACGAGACGAAGTATTCGACCGCGTTGTGCGGCAGCAGCTCACTGAACTCCTTGGCCAGCTGCGCGCAGAGCGTCTTGTTGGGGGCGAGCACCAGGGTCGGGCGCTGCAACCGCTCGATCAGCCACGCCGTCGTGGCGCTCTTGCCGGTGCCGGTCGCGCCGAGCAGCACCGTGTTACGGTCGCCACGCCGCACGCGTCGCTCAAGATCGTCGATGGCGGCCGGTTGGTCGCCGGCCGGCTGGAACTCACTGACGACCTGGAAGCGGCTGTCCAGCCGGGGAATGTCGAGCGCCATGACCTCAACGGTACGCCGGAGGTCCGACAGGAACGGCCGTCACGCCGGCTACGTGATCAGCTTCAATATTCCCATTGTGTGGCACATGTCACCGGCGCTAGGCTCTCCACGTAGGCCGCTCGCGGCGGCCGACCGGGCCGGTGGCCGGGCCGTCATCTCGGCCGGTCGCCCCCGGCACTGCGGGTCGCAGCACCCGGCACGTCCGGCGTGCGCACCTGTGTGGTCGCGCTCGAGGCGCAGACCGGCCGCCGCGAGCGCCCCTGCTCGTCACCCCGTCGCGCCCCACCCGTTTCACATCCGTGGACACCTCTGCGCACCCGGCAACCGACACCGACTCCGGGGCCGCGTCCCGGTCCGACCGCCCGACCCCACCCGCCCAAAGGCGGCGGGCGGTGCTGCTGCTGCTCGGCCTGACCGCGGCGATGTCCGCGACGGCGCTGGTGATCGGGCTGCTGGGCTGGGCTCCCGACCCGCCCGAGCCGGCCCGGCCGCTCACCCTGGGCGAGGGCGAGCGGCTCGCCGCGATGCGGGTCACCAACCTGCGGGATCTGCGCGCCGGGGTCCGTGTCACGGCCGGCGCCGACGCCGCGCGCACCGAACTGGTGGGCTG
>NZ_VDFY01000199.1 GCF_006228125.1 Micromonospora orduensis
CTCGGAGATGTGTATAAGGGACGGAGGGGCGGGAGGGTTTGCGGGCGCGGCGGCTGGCCGGGGTCGGACCCGGCGTCGCCGTGTCGGCCGGGGCGGGGAGGTCGGGCTCCGTCCGTGGTGTCGGTATCCGCGGTGCGGCGCTCGCGTCGCCGGGCCGGGATCCTGCCGCTGTGCTGTCGGTTCGGCCCCGCCGTGGCGCGGCGCCGGTCGAGGTACCGGCCGACGCGCCGGGTGCCGACGACCCCGGTTCCGCTGCGACGGCATTCTCGGGCTGAACGGCCGGGTCGGTCTGGGCAGCCGGGTCGGACTGAACCACCGGGTCGGCCTGAGGAGCCGGGTCGGGCGGTGTGCTGGTGTCGGGCGTACCCGGGCTGGTGGCCCGGTGTCGCTCGGCGCGTTCGGTGAGGACGGCGACGAGCACCGAACCACCGATTCCCGCGATCACGGCGTACGGGGCGACAAGCTGGGTGGACAGCTGTTCCGGGCCCAGCGCCGACCAGCGCGGCACGGTGCTCAGGTACGCGAGCGCGACGAGCAGCGGGCCGGCCGCCCCCGACGCCGTCGCGCTGACCCGGTGCCCCGGCGATCGGGTGGCCCGCCGAGCGGCCAGCGCCCCGATCACGAGTGCGGGGACGAGCGCCAGCAGCGCACCGGGCCAGTAGAGCTGGTCTCCGATCCAGTACCGGCTGTGGTCCGGGTCGAGTTGCCAGGTGCCGAGCTGGGCGCCGACCAGGCCGCTTCCGACGCGTACCCCGTCGATCACCGAGACCACGGCGAGCAGCCACAGCCAGGCGGCCGTCGCGGTCACGTTCACCGCGGCGGCGCGGGAGCGCAGTGCCCAGAGCGCGACGAGTACGCCGATGGCGATGCCCAGCGCCGTGTGTACGGCGGCGACGCGCTGCGGTGCCGCAATGTCGGCACCTACCGCCACCCGCGCGGGTACGGCGACGAGGAGCACGGTGACCAGCCCGCCGAGCCCGGCGCCCAGGGCGATGGCTACCCGTCCCAGCAGACCGCCGCGTTCACCGGGTGGGGCGTCGGTGGGTGCCGGTCGCCGGTCCACGGTGGTCGGGTCTTCCGCTGCTGCCGAAGTCCCGGGCCGGTCGGTTGCCGGCGGGCTGTGATCGGCGGGCACCGGGGACTCGTCGGCCGGGACCGGCCGCTGGCGCAGCCGCTGCGCGCAGACCGCGCCGAGGACTGTTGAGCTGGCGGCCAGCCAGGTCGCCCAGGCGAGGCCGTCCGCCCAGGCCGTGTCGACGGCGCCGGCGTCGGTGGGCGTCCAGGTGATGACGCCGAGCCCGTAGCCGAAGCCCAGTTGTGCGGCGCCTGCGCCGGCAGCGACCCCGATCGCCGTCGCGATCGATACTCCCCAGCCCTGTCTGGCCATGCCGGGCAGCGTAACGTCCCGTCGACGACGCGGCGAGTCGCGATGACGCGCCGGCAGGCGCGAACGGGCTTGGCGGTGACCGGTACGGTCGCCGGTGATGAGGCGGTGTGCGGTATGACGGACGCGAACACGGGTCGGCAGGATCCCGCCGATGGTCGGGACGGGGGCGGCGCGAGCCGGGCCACCGTCCTGCTCGGCGGCGGGCTGGTGGCGGTGCTCCTCGCCGCGGTGGGTGCGACAGGTGGCTGGCTGTTGGCGGGCGAGGACGACGCCCCGGACGAGCCGCTCGCCGTGGCGAGCGTGACCGGCACGCCGACCGCCCGGACGGTCACGCCCCGGCCGAGCGCGGGTCGGACCACGGCCTCGGCTCCCCGGACCTCCGCCAACGCGACGAAGGGGTCCGGGCTTACCGTCCCGCCGGTCGTCGGCACCGATTTCGAAGAGGCCCGGGACATGCTGCGCAAGCAGCGGCTGGGCTGGCGGTTGGTCTTCGGTGATGGCAGCGGTCGTACGGTGCAGAGCGCTTCGCCCCCCGTGGGCACCGGGGTCACCAGGGGCACCACTGTGCAACTCCAGGTGGCCGGCCCGCCGCCGCCCGCGGAGGTGCCGGATGTGCTCGGCGACGACTGCGCCAGGGCCGCCGACGAGTTGGTCGAGGAGGGGCTCTACCCGAGCTACCGCAGCGGGCGCACTGGAAAGGTCACCCGACAGGAACCGGCCGAGGACGGTCCGGCCCGCTGGAACGACCAGGTGAGCATCTGGTGCGGCGCGAACCCGGCCGACCAGCCGAGCGTGAAACCCACCTCCTGACCCTGGAGTCCGGCGCTCGTTTCCGGCTCGCCGGGGCCGCTGATCCCCGCCGATGGCGGTACGGGCCGCTAGGTTGACGGTCGAGGGCCGTGCCGCCCGCCCCCGGTTCGGGAAAGGACGTGCGATGAGCGACGACCGCCAGGAGCCGCCCGCCGGGGAGCACCTGTATCTTATACACATCT
>NZ_VDFY01000031.1 GCF_006228125.1 Micromonospora orduensis
AGACGAGACGGCCGGTGTTGGCGGCCTGGATCTCGATGGCTTCGGCGCGGGAGGTGAGGATGTCGGCGCGGTCGGCGCGGTGGTAGTCGAGGAACTGGTGGAACGTCCAGAGGGCGGAGTAGGTCTTGCGGCGCCGGTTGTTGGCGGTGTTGCCCTCGTCGGGTCGGGTCTGGCCGCCGGAGCTGCGCAGTTCCAGCAGGGAGTTGGTGACGTTCTTGAGGCCGAGGGTGTTGCGCAGGATGGTTTCCTCGCTGAGGCCGACGCTGCCGCCGCCTTCGCAGCCGTAGGGGCACGGCCACCAGCCGGCTTCGGCGCCCTTGGCGTACATGTGGCCTTCGATCATGTCCTGGGACTGGTCGAAGATGGGTTGGGCGACGTTCTGGTGCCGGGGCGGCAGCATGGGCAGGTCGCCGGCACGGGAGTTGCCGAACTCGTGGCCGTCGTAGCCGGCGACGGGTCGGTAGTCGCGGACCATTTTGATGTACGCGGCGGTCTCGGGTTGGCGGATCAGGGAGTAGTCGCGGTTGAGGTCCTGGCCTGTGGAGTTGCCGCGGGTGTTGGCGGCGCGGCCGTCTCCGTTGATGGTGGGGACGATCAGGACGGTGGTGTGGCTGAGCAGGTCGGTGATGCGAGGGTCGGTGCTGAAGGCGAGTTGGCGGGCCATGATGAGGCAGGCTTCGCGGTCGCCGGGTTCGTTGCCGTGCACGTTGCAGTTGATGGCCACGGGTGCGGTGGCGGCGACTGCCGCGGGGGTGGTGGCCGGGGTGGGGTGTCCGATGACCAGCATGTTGATGGGTCGGTTCTGGAGGGTGCGGCCGAGTTCGACGACGCGTACGCGGTCGCTGAGGGCGTCGATGGCGGCGGTGTAGGCGTACTCGTCGGTGTCGCTTGTGTATTGCGCGGCGTGGGTGGTCTCCCACTGGGTGCGCAGCTGCTGGCCGGGGGTGTCGGGGTTGCCCCACGGTGCGGTGGTGGTGGCGGTGACGGGGTCGGAGTAGGGCTGTTCGGAGGTGCCGGTGCGGGCGCGCACGCGCCACTGGAAGCTGTCGCCGGGGTTGAAGCCGGCGTCGGCGAAGGTGGGTGCGTCCTGGTTGATCTGGCGGTTGGGTCGCCAGATGCCGACGATGGTCGGTGCGCCGGTGGGGGTGTTGGTGGCGTCGACGGGGGTGCGTTCGATCTGGTAGTCGGTGGCGTCGGGTACGGGTTGCCAGGCGAGGGTGGCGTAGCCGTCGGCCTGGCGGACGGTGAGGGTGGTGACCTGGTTCGGTTGCGCGGCGCTCTCGGCGCTGGCGGGGCTTGGCGCGGCGGTGAGGGTGACGGTGAGGAGTGTGGACACGGCGAGCAGGGTGGTTCGCTGGCGTCTCATGTGGCCTCCGACGGGGTCGATCGTGGCGCGTGTCGACCAGCATGATCGTCGGAGTTCGTCGATGCAATGATCTTGAGGGAATCTTGCGGCTTGACGCCGGGGGGCGGCGGGTCAGCCGAGGTCGACCAGCAGGGGGCGGTGGTCGGAGATGGTCGACAGCGGTGCGGTGACGGCCCGTACGGGTGGGAGGTCGGCCAGGGCGTGCCGGTCGGCCAGGATGTGGTCGAGTTGGACGCGGGGTTGCCCGGCGGGGTAGGTGGGGCGGCGGCCCAGCGGGTGCCAGCCGGAGATGAGTCGGGCCGGGCCGGCGGGCAGGTTGAGGTCGCCGAGCAGGACGCGGGGTGCGGGTAGCACGCGCAGGGCGCGGATGGTCTGGCGGAGTTGGCGGGCGTTCCAGCCGGGGACGAACGACAGGTGGGTCGCGGCGACGGTCAGCGGGCCGTGGGGGGTGTCCAGGACGGCGGCGAGGACGACGCGGGGTTCGTCGTGCAGGAGGATGAGGCCGCCGCGGGGGCCGGGGACGTAGACCGGGGAGCGTACGGGCGCCGGTTTGAGTCGGGTGACCTGCCAGCTGCGGACCGGGTAGCGGCTGATCAGGCCGATGCCGTAGCAGGGGTCGCCGTGGCCGTCGTCGTCGTGGCGTAGGGGGCGGAACTGTTCGCCGGGGGTGCCGACGACGGCGGCGGCGAAGCGGTGGTGGGGTGCGTCGAGGGCGTCAGCGGCGATGGCGGTGATGTCGAGTTTGCCGCTGCGGTGCTGGTCACGGTCGACCTCCTGCAGGGCGAGCACGTCGGCGTCGAGGGCGCCGATGGCGGCGGCGAGGCGGTCGGAGTTGACGAGCCCGTCGGTGAGGGATCGTCCGTGCAGCAGGTTGAAGGTGGCCAGGCGCACTCCTGCACCCTACGTCCCCGTGGCAGGTTTGCCGGGTGGTCAAGGTGCTGATGTGTTCCGTGCTGGTGTTCGTGGCGGTTGGCGCGTTGGGGGTGTGGTTGCGGCGTACGCGGGGTCGTTGAGGGGTGAGGCTGGCCACTGTCGGGC
>NZ_VDFY01000029.1 GCF_006228125.1 Micromonospora orduensis
GACCCACCCCGCCCGCGCCCCGGTGATCAAGAGGTTCGCGTC
This sequence comes from Micromonospora orduensis, assembly GCF_006228125.1. Classification (GTDB taxonomy): domain Bacteria; phylum Actinomycetota; class Actinomycetes; order Mycobacteriales; family Micromonosporaceae; genus Micromonospora; species Micromonospora orduensis. Next base: position 43 of record NZ_VDFY01000029.1, read on the forward strand.
GGATGAAGGCCCGTTTCTGACGCAAACCTCTTGATCACCGCTGCGAAGGGCCTGGTGGGGGGCCGTGAAGTTGCTGACAGTCCGGCCGCGGGGGTGGTCGGTTGGCGGTTTTTGTGGCAATCCTGGGTTGCATGGCCGCCCCCCGCTCGCCGCTGTCGCGGCTGTTCACCGTGCTGCTCGCCGGCCTTCTGGCCGGGTTGGTCCTGGCAGTCGCCGCGCTGCCGGGCAACCTGATGCTCGGGTTCGCCGCCCGCTCGGCGCTCGGGTCGTACGCCGCGTTGCCCGACTCGCTGCGCACCCCGGCCACCCCGCAGCGGTCGTACGTCTACGCCAACGACGGCAGGACGCTGATCACCACGTTCTACGACGTGAACCGCACCGACGTCGCGCTGGAGGACATCGCCCCGGTGATGCGGCAGGCCATCGTGGCGGCCGAGGACCGGCGCTTCTACGACCACGGCGGCGCTGACCTGCGCGGCCTGGCCCGGGCGCTGGTCGCCAACGTCAAGGGCGGCGGCACCGAGCAGGGCGGCTCGACGCTGACCATGCAGTACGTCCGGAACGTCCTGAAGACCGACCCCGCCCGCACCGCCGAGGAGCGGGCCGCCGCGACCGACCCCACCATCGGGCGCAAGATCCAGGAGATCCGGTACGCGGGCGCGTTGGAGAAGAGCCTCGGCAAGGACGAGATCCTCGACCGGTACCTGAACATCGCCTACTTCGGCTCCGGCGCGTACGGGATCGCGGCGGCCAGCCAGCGCTACTTCGGCAAGGCCCCGGCGCAGCTGACCCTCGCCGAGTCGGCGCTGCTCGCCGGCCTGGTGCAGTCCCCGGACGCGTACAGCCCCATCGACGGCGACAAGGACGCGGCGCTCGCCCGCCGGTCGTACGTGCTGGACTCGATGGTCGCCACCGGCGCGGTCACCGCCGCCCAGGCCGCGCAGACCAAGGCGGAGCCGCTGACCCTGCGCCCCACCGCGCAGCCCAACGGCTGCACCGCCGTGTCCCAGGGCCACGACGACTGGGGCTACTTCTGCGACTACCTGCGCCGCTGGTGGCTGACCCAGCCGGCGTTCGGGGCCACCGTGGCGGAGCGTGAGCAGGCCCTGCGCTCGGGCGGCTACACCGTGGTCACCTCGTTGGATCCCACGGTCCAGGCCACCGCCCAGCAGCAGGCCACCAAGGTCTACGGGTACGACAACAAGCGCGCCCTGCCGATCGCGGCCGTGCAGCCGGGCACCGGTCGGGTGCTGGCGATGGCCGTCAACCGGCACTACAGCCTCGCGGACAACCCGGCCGGCCAGCCGAACTACCCGAACACCGTCAACCCGTTGATCTCCGGTGGGGCCAGCGTCGACGGGTACCAGGCGGGGTCGACGTTCAAGCTGTTCACCATGCTCGCCGCGCTGGAGTCGGGCCGTACCCTCTCCACCGGCTTCGACGCGCCCGCCAAGCTGCCCACCCGGTACCCGGCCGAGGGGCCGGGCAGCTGCGACGGCCGCTGGTGCCCGGCGAACGCCAACCCGGACTGGATGGACGGGTACCGGATGATGTGGGACGGCTTCGGCCGCTCGGTGAACACCTACTTCGTCTGGCTGGCCGAGCAGGTCGGCCAGGACAAGGTGGTCGAGATGGCGCAGCGCCTCGGCATCACGTTCCGCGCCGACTCGGACGCCGCGTTCGCCAGGGACAACGCCGCGAACTGGGGTTCGTTCACCCTTGGCGTGGCCGCCACCACCCCGCTGGACCTGGCCAACGCCTACGCCACAGTGGCCGCCGAGGGCACGTACTGCACGCCGGTGCCGGTGGTCTCGGTGACCGACGCGAAGGGCGAGAAGGTGCCGGTGGGGGAGCCCTCCTGCAAGCGGGTCCTCGACGCCGACGTGGCCCGCGCCGCGACCGACGCCGCCCGGTGCCCGGTGGGGCAGCAGTCGCCGTACGGTCAGTGCAACGGCGGCACCGCCACCGGGGTGAACGACATCCTCGACGGCCGACCGGTGGCCGGCAAGACCGGCAGCTCGGAGCAGAACGCCACCGAGACGTTCGTCGGCTTCACCCCGCAGGTGGCCGTGGCCGGCATCGCCGCCAACCCGGACGACCCGGCCGACTCGGTGGGCTCGGCGGTGCAGACCAAGGTGATCGACGCGGTCGCCCGGGTCATCGCCACCGCCGTCAAGGGCCAGCCGGAGAAGGCGTTCGTCGCGCCGAGCGCGGGTCCTGGTCCGGGGTGGGCTGCTGGCGCTCGGGGACTGCAGGGCGCTCCGCTGGGCGGCGGGGCTCGCCGGCCAGTGG
>NZ_VDFY01000200.1 GCF_006228125.1 Micromonospora orduensis
GCCCCGGTCTCCCGCCCGCCCGGTCACGTCGGGAGGCGCGGGAAGTCCGCGCCTCCCGACGTGACCGGGCGGGCGGGAGACCGGGGCTGTTCGGGGTGGCGGATAGGCTTGTGCAGGGCACGGAGAAGGCGCGCGGGGGGATGGGAGTGGGCTGGTGAGGGTTCTGGCGGCGATGTCGGGCGGGGTCGACTCGGCGGTGGCGGCGGCGCGGGCGGTGGCGGCCGGGCACGACGTGACCGGTGTGCACCTGGCGCTGGCCCGCAACCCGCAGACCTACCGCACCGGGGCGCGCGGCTGCTGCACCCTGGAGGACTCCCGCGACGCCCGTCGGGCCGCCGACGTGATCGGCATCCCGTTCTACGTGTGGGACATGGCCGACCGGTTCCACGAGGACGTGGTGGACGACTTCGTGGCCGAGTACGCCGCCGGCCGTACGCCGAATCCCTGCCTGCGGTGCAACGAGAAGATCAAGTTCGCGGCGGTGCTGGACCGGGCGGTGGCCCTGGGCTTCGACGCCGTGGTCACCGGCCACCACGCCCGGCTCGGCCCGGACGGGCTGCTGCGCCGCAGCGTCGACGTGGCGAAGGACCAGTCGTACGTGCTGGCCGTGCTCACCCGCGAGCAGCTGGACCGGTCGATGTTCCCGCTCGGTGACTCGACGAAGGCCCAGGTCCGCGCGGAGGCCGCCGAGCGGGGCCTGGCGGTGGCCGACAAGCCGGACTCGCACGACATCTGCTTCATCGCCGACGGCGACACCCGGGGCTTCCTGGCCGGCCGGCTCGGCGAGGCGCCCGGCGACGTGGTGGACGCGAGCACCGGCGCGGTGGTGGGCAGCCACACCGGCGCGTACGCGTACACGGTGGGTCAGCGTCGTGGGCTGCACCTGGACCGGCCGGCGCCGGACGGGCGGCCCCGCTACGTGCTGTCCATCACGCCGAAGACCAACACGGTGACCGTCGGCCCGGCCGAGGCGTTGGAGGTGTCCGAGGTCAGGGCCGTCCGTCCGGTCTGGACCGGCGGCGCGCGCCCGGACGCCCCGGTGGAGTGCGAGGTGCAGTTGCGGGCGCACGGCGACGTGGTGCCGGCCACCGTCGCCCTCGACGGCGACCTCCTGCACGCCGAGCTGCGCCGTCCGGTACGCGGTGTCGCCGCCGGTCAGGCCATCGTGGCGTACCGGCCGGACCCGGCCGGCGACGTGGTCCTCGGCTCCGCCACCATCACCGGCTGAACGTCCGGTCGCCGCACGGTCCGCGCCCGGACCGGGATAGCCTTCGGCCGTGACAGATCAGGCGTGGCCCTGGCCGGCCGGCGCGGCGACCGGAATTGGTTCGCTGCCCGGCACCGACATCGCCGAGGCGCAGCGAGTGGTCCTCGGTGAGCTCCCCGCGCTGCCCCATCTGCCCGAGCTGCCGGCGCGTGGTCCGGGGGCCGACCTGATCGGCCGTACGGCCGGGCTGCTGGTCGAGCTGCCCGTGGAGCTGTACGCCGGTCGGTGGCGGGTCGCCCCCCGCCCCGGGCGGGACCTGCGGCGGTCCCGCGACCTGATGGAACGCGACCTGGACCAGCTCGCCGAGCAGGCCGAGGAGTACGCCGGCCCGATCAAGGTGCAGGCCGGTGGCCCGCTCACCCTGGCCGCCTCGCTGGAGCTGCCGATCGGCGGCCGGCTGCTGCGCGATCCGGGCGCGGTCCGGGACCTGACCGGCTCCCTGGCCGAGGGTCTGCGCGCACACGTGGCGGCGGTCGCCCGGCGCCTGCCCCGGGCCTCGGTGCTGCTCCAGCTGGACGAACCGTCACTGCCGACCGTGCTGGCCGGGCGCGTGCCGACCGAGAGTGGACTGGGCGCGTACCGGGCGGTGGAGTCGGCGGACGCGGCGGCGCTGCTGCGGACGGTCGTCGAGGCGGTCGGTGTGCCGACGGTGGTGCACTGCTGCGCCCCGGAGGTGCCGTTGGAGCTGATCCGTTCCACCGGCGCCGTGGCGGTGGCCCTCGACCTCGACCTGGTCACCGACCTGGACCCGCTGGGCGAGGCGATCGACGCCGGCCTCGGGTTGCTGGCCGGGGCCGCGCCGACCCGGCCACCGTCGGCCGGTGGCGCGCCGACATCCGCGCAGGTCGCCGACCGGGTACGTCAGCTCTGGGACCGCCTCGGCTTTGCTCGCCGGCAGCTCGCCGAGCAGGTTGTCGTCACGCCCGCCTGTGGGCTGGCCGGGGCCACCCCGCAGTACGCCCGGGCGGTGCTCGCGGCGTGCCGGGACGCCGGGCGGCGGTTCACCGAGGACTGAACGTTTTCCTGTCGTACCCGGTGGGCAGGATGACGGTCATGGTTGGACAGCTGCGTTCAGTGGTGATCGACTGCCCCGATCCGCGGGCGTTGGCGTCGTTCTACGCCGAGCTGCTCGGTATCCCTCTGGCCGAGGGTGACTCCGACGACGAGTGGGTGGTGCTGGGCGGCCCGCCCGGGCACCAGCCCCGGCTGGCGTTCCAGCGGGCGCTCAACCTGCGCCCGCCGGCCTGGCCCGATCCGGAGCGGCCCCAGCAGTTCCACATCGACGTGACGGTGGACGACATCGAGGCCGCCGAGAAGGCGGCGCTCGCCCTGGGCGCCCGGCGGCTGCCCGGTGAGGGTGAGGGCTGGCGGGTCTACGCGGATCCGGTCGGCCATCCGTTCTGTCTCTGCTGGGACTGACCCTGGCGGGGGTTGCGGCGGCCGGGCATCATGACCGCCGTGATCTCCCCCTCCGCCATGCGCGCCTCCGGCTCGCTCCTCGGTCTCGCCTACGGTGACGCGCTGGGCAAGCCGACCGAGTTCCTGTCCGTCGCCGAGATCGAGCGCCGCTACGGCCCGACCGGCCCCGGGCGTTGTCGGGCGAGCCGGCCCTGGTCACCGACGACACCCAGATGGCGTTGGCGGTGGGGTGGGCGCTGCACGAGGCGCCGTCGCTCACCCCCGAGGCGGTGGAGCCGTTGTTGCGGCGACGCTTCGTGGCCTGGTCGGTCAGCCCGGACAACAACCGCGCCCCCGGGATGACCTGCCTGCGTGCCTGCGCCGAGCTGGGCCGCGGGCTGACCTGGCAGGCGGCGACCGTGCTCGGGTCGAAGGGGTGCGGGGCCAACATGCGGGTCACGCCGGTCGGGCTGCTCGACGTCGACGCGGACACGCTCGCCGGTCTGGCCCAGTTGCAGGCCGGGCTGACCCACGGGCACCCGACCGGGCTGGCCGCCAGTGAGCTCACCGCGTACGCGGTTCTCGCCCTGCGCGGCGGCGTCGCCCTGCCGGAGCTTCCCGCGCTCCTCGTCGAGCGGGCGCGATCCCAGCGTGGGGTGTATCAGGGGCGTTGGCTGGGCGACCTGTGGCAGCGCGCGGGCGCCAGCTCCCCGGAGGCGTTCAGCGTCGAGGGCTGGGACGAGTGCCTGGCGGTGCTGGGCCGGCTGACGGCCGCCCTGGAGCAGCCGGACGACGGGGGCGACCCGTGCCGGGCCACCGGGGAGGGCTGGGTCGCCGAGGAGGCGCTGGCCACCGCGCTGCTCTGCGCCGTACGACACGCCGACGACCCGGTATCGGCGCTGGCCCGGGGCGCGACCACCGCCGGCGATTCCGACTCGATCGCCGCGCTGGCCGGCGCGTTCGTGGGCGCCGCGGCCGGGATGGCCGCCTGGCCGGCCGGGTGGGCCGACCGCATCGAGTACGCCGAACAGCTCGCCACCCTCGGAGCCGCCTGGGACTGACCCGGGACGGTCAGCTGGTGGGCAGGTGGCGCAGAGCGCGTACCTGCCGCCACAGGTCGGCGTCGCAGCGCCCGGCGCGGTCGGCGAAGTCGGCCGAACTGATCCGGATCGGCTCGGTCAGGCTCAGGTAGCTGTCGTGCTCGGCGCCGGGGTCCCAGTCCCGGGTGGGGATCCGCACGTGGTCGTCCCGGTCGCTCTTGTCCTGGCTGGTGATCTTCAGGACGTCGGCGCCCCGCGAGTCGGCGCGCAGCACCAGACAGGGCCGCACCTTCGATCCGCTGCCGTCGGCGTACGGCACGTCGGCCCACCAGATCTCGCCCGGCGCCGGAGTGCCGGCCGCCCGTTCGGTGGCACGGGAGCGTGGCCGGGCGGACGGCCGATCGGCGCCGCGCGGCCTCGGCGCCGTGGGACGGCGGGTGCCGTCCCGCCCCGGACGCCGGTCGGCCACCCGGTGCCGCCAACTGTTCCACGCCCAGCCGGCGGCCACCGCCAACAGGAGCGCCACCGACCAGAGCAGGGCCTCGGGCATCCGTACCTCCGCCTCCCGGCGACCCGCTGGTCGCACCGTGCGGCGATCCTCGCACGCCGCCGTCCGAGCCGCCCGCCAACCGCACCGCGGAGCAGGACGCCGTCGCGGGCGCGGGCGGGGGGCGGATTGTCACCCCGGCCCGATACCGTGCGGGAGTAGCGTGATCAGGGAGGTCGCAGGCGTGTCCGAAGGTGGCGGGGTGTCCGAGGAGCAGATCGGTCAGCAGGTCAGCCCGGCTCAGGAGGCGGCGGCCGGCGCGGAGCCGCCGCCGCAGGCGCGCGAACGGCACGCCACCCTCAGCCGTGAGTTGACCGAACATCAGTACCGCTACTACGTGCTGGACGCGCCGACCATCGACGACGCCGAGTTCGACAGGCGGTTGCGCGAGCTGGAGGCGTTGGAGGAGGAGTTCCCGGCGCTGCGTACGCCCGACTCCCCGACCCAGCGGGTGGGCGGCACGTTCTCCACCGACTTCACCCCGGTCACCCACGCCGAGCGGATGCTCTCACTGGACAACGCCTTCGCCGACGAGGAGTTGGCGGCGTGGTCCGAGCGGGTCGAGCGGGACGCCGGCGGCCCGGTTCCGTACCTGTGCGAGCTGAAGGTCGACGGGCTGGCGATCAACCTCACCTACGAGGGCGGCCGGCTGGTCCGCGCGGCCACCCGGGGTGACGGGCGCACCGGCGAGGACGTCACCGCAAACGTGCGCAGCATCCGGGACGTGCCCGGCCAGCTCACCCCCAGCGCCGAATACCCCGACATGCCCGAGTTGCTGGAGGTCCGGGGCGAGATCTACTTCCCGGTCGCCGGGTTCGCCGACCTCAACGCACGGCTGGTCGAGCAGGGCCGGGCGCCCTTCGCCAACCCGCGCAACGCCGCCGCGGGCAGCCTGCGGCAGAAGGACCCACGGGTCACCGCCTCCCGACCGCTGCGCCTGGTGGTGCACGGCATCGGCGCCCGTCGGGGGTTCCAGCCCACTGCGCAGTCCGAGTCGTACGCAGCGCTCAAGGCGTGGGGGCTGCCGACCAGCGACCGCTGGCGGGTGGTGCCGGATCTGGCCGGTGTGGCGGAGTACATCGCCTACTACGCCGAGCACCGGCACGTCGTCGAGCACGAGATCGACGGCGTGGTGGTCAAGGTCGACCCGGTCTCGATCCAGGGCCGGCTCGGGTCGACCAGCCGCGCGCCGCGGTGGGCCATCGCCTTCAAGTACCCGCCGGAGGAGGTGACCACCAAGCTGCTGGACATCGACGTCAACGTGGGGCGTACCGGCCGGGTCACCCCGTTCGCCGTCCTGGAACCGGTACGCGTGGCCGGTTCCACAGTCGCGCTCGCCACCCTGCACAACGCCCGCGAGGTGGAGCGCAAGGGTGTGCTGATCGGCGACACGGTGGTGCTGCGTAAGGCCGGCGACGTGATCCCCGAGGTGCTCGGCCCGGTGGTCGACCTGCGGCCGGCCGACGCCCGGCCGTTCGTCATGCCGACCAACTGCCCGGCCTGCGGCACGCCTCTCGCGCCGTCCAAGGAGGGCGACGTCGACATCCGGTGCCCCAACACCCGCAGCTGCCCCGCCCAGCTGCGCGAGCGGGTGTTCCACCTCGCCGGCCGGGGCGCCTTCGACATCGAGGTGCTCGGCTACAAGGGCGCGGCGGCCCTGCTCGACGCGGAGATCATCACCGACGAGGGTGACCTCTTCCAGCTCGACGCCGAGCAGTTGGCCCGGTCCCCGTTCTTCGTCAACAAGGACGGCAGCCTGGGCAGCAACGCGGTGAAGTTGCTTGACAATCTCGCGGTGGCCCGGGAGCGGGACCTGTGGCGGGTGCTTGTGGCGCTCTCCATCCGGCACGTCGGCCCGACGGCGGCACAGGCGCTCGCCCGGCACTTCCGGTCGATGGAGGCCATCGACGCGGCAAGCGAGGAGGAGCTGTCCTCGGTCGACGGGGTCGGCCCGACCATCGCGGCGAGCATCCGGGAGTGGTTCGCGGTGGACTGGCACCGCGAGGTGGTCCGCAAGTGGGCCGAGTCGGGCGTACGGATGGCCGAGGAGGCGGTGGACGAGGGGCCGCGCCCGTTGGAGGGGCTGACCGTGGTGGTGACCGGCACCCTCGCCGGTTTCTCCCGTGATCAGGCCGCCGAGGCGGTGCAGAGCCGGGGCGGCAAGATCAGCGGGTCGGTCTCCAAGAAGACGAGCTTCGTGGTGGTGGGGGACAACCCCGGGTCCAAGGCCGACAAGGCGGCCAGTCTCAAGGTGCCGGTGCTCGACGAGGACGGGTTCCGGCTGTTGCTGGACGCCGGTCCGGACGCGGCCCGGGAGGTCGCCCGCGTCGAGGGCTGAGCTCGTGGCGGGTCCGATGCGGCCACTGGCGCGTATACCAACTTAATTACGACTACGACCGATTCGTGACTGTCATACCGGGAAAGCTGGGGGCGAGGGCGTTTCATTGGGTCACGACGTGCGCACCGGCACGTCGACAGTCGGTCGGGAGGTGTGGTGGAGGTCGCCGACCCGCGCAACTCGCTCCCGCCTGGTCGGGTGGCGCCGTTCGCCACGTTCGTCGGTGGCATCCTGGCGGTGGCCGCGCTGACCGCCGCGGGTCCACTCGCGACGCTTCCGGGCGAGCTGCCCCGGCTGCCGGTGGCGTTCTGGACGATGGCCGCCCTCGCCGTGGTGTGCGACGCCCGCCCGTTCGTCCCTCCCGGGCGCCGGCAGACGTCGGCGGTCTTCCCGTCCACCTGTTTCACCTTCGCGATCCTGCTCGGCTGGGGGCTCGGCCCGGCGGTGGCGGTGCAGGCGGTCGGGGTGGTCGTGTCCGGGTGGCGGATGCGGCACGCCTCGTGGCGGACCGCCTTCAACGTCGGCCAGTACGCCTGCGCCCTCGCCGCCGCGTACGGCGTCCTCGCGCTCGGGCCGGGCATGGTCTTCTCCGGCGGTCGGCTGCACTGGACCGACGTCGCCGCCGTCGGTGGCGCCACGGTGGCCTGGTTCGTTGTCAACTACGGGCTGGTGAGCTGGGCGGTACGACTGCGGTTCGGTGACCGGTGGTGGCCCACCCTGCGGCAGGGCCTCGGCTTCGAGCTGCTGTCCACGGGCTCGTTGCTGCTGCTCGCGCCGGTGCTGGTCGCTGCCGCGCGGGTCAGCGCGGCGCTGATTCCGCTGGTGCTGGTGCCGCTCTTCGCCGTGTACCGGATGGCCCGGCTGACCGTAGAGCAGCAGCACCTGGCGGCCGCTGACCCGCTCACCGGGCTGCCCAACCGCAAGGCCCTGCTGACCGAGGTGGCGGAGCAGGTGCACCTGCACGCCGAGCGGACCGCCCGTGGTGAGCCCGACGGTCACCTGGCGCTGCTGTTGATCGACCTGGACCGCTTCAAGAACGTCAACGACGCGCTCGGGCACGCGGTGGGTGACCGGCTGCTGGTCGAGGTCAGCGCCCGACTCACCGACGTTCAGCCGCGACCGCAGATGGTCGCCCGCCTCGGCGGGGACGAGTTCGCCGTCGTGATGACCGGTCTGACCGATGTCGGCCAGGCGCGTGAGCTGGCCGACCGGGTGGTGGAGGCGCTGGCCGAGCCGGTGCCGCTGGACGGGCTGCCACTGGATGTGGGCGGGTCGATCGGGATCGCCCTGTTCCCCGAGCACGGTGAGGACTTCGCCACCCTGATGCGCCACGCCGACGTGGCGATGTACGACGCGAAGCACCGCAACGACACGGTCGCCGTGTACGCCCCGGAGTCCGACCACAACTCCGCCGAGCGGCTCGGTCTCCTGGCCGACCTTCGCCGGGTGCTGGAGGCCGGTCCGTCGTCGACAGACGACCTGTTCGACGCCCGGTCGGCCGGAGACGACCAGCCGGCGGAGCCGACGCGATCCGAGGCGGGCGCGGCCGTGCCGGTCGAGGCGTCCGACGTACCCCTGGACTCGGCGGCGGAGGTGCGCGGCGGGGACGGCGCGGCCCTGCCCACCGGTGCGCCGGCCGGGGCCGTGGAGCCGGGGGACCCGGCGCCGGCGGTCGCCACGGCGCCGAGGCTCGGCGGCCGCTGGTGGGGTCGCCGCCGGCGGTCCGACGCGGACCTCGTGCACGCCGACGAGTTGATCAACCGGATCGCCACCGGCGCCGACCCGATCCGGGGGCGCAACGCCCGCGCCACCGTCCCCGGCAGCCGCTCCGGGTCGGTCCGGGACCGGCACTCCGGGGGCGGTCGGCGGCCGCGGAACGGGAGCGCGGTACCCGCGCCGGACCGCGGCGGCCCGGTGCCGCGGGGTGACGGCGGCCCGGGGACGCAGCCGTCCGAGCCGTCCAGGTGGGCGCACCCGACCGGCGAGGCGGCCGACGACGCCGGTGAGATCACCATGTACTACCAGCCGCAGATCGCCATCGCGACGGGCGAGGTGGTGGGCGTCGAGGCGTTGCTGCGGTGGCGACACCCGCGCCGGGGCATGGTGGACCCGGAGGAGCTGATCCGGGTCGCCGAGCAGAGCGCGGTGATGCGGCTGCTCACCCGCCGGGTCGTCGACGACGTGGTGGAGCAGCTCGCCAAGTGGTCGGCGGCCGGCATCGGGCTGCGCGCGGCGCTGAACGTGAGCGTCCGTGACCTGCACACCGGGGAGATCGCCGACCAGATCGCCGACCGGCTGGCCCGCTACGGGGTGCCGGCCGAGCGACTGCAACTGGAGATCACCGAGGGTGCCCTGATGGCCGATCCGCGTCGGGTGCTGGCCACCATCTCCCGGCTGCACCGGATCGGCGTGGCCATCGCGCTTGACGACTTCGGCACCGGCTACTCGTCGTTGCAGCACCTGCGCCGGTTGCCGCTGTCCGAGGTGAAGGTGGACCGCTCGTTCGTGCTCGGCATGGCCGACGACGCCGACGACGCGGCGATAGTCCGGTCGATGATCGAGCTGGCGGGCGCGCTCGGGTTGCGGGTGGTGGCCGAGGGCGTGGAGGACGAGCGGACCTGGCGGATGCTGCACGCCGCCGGCTGTGACGCGGCCCAGGGGTGGTTCTACGCCCGGCCGATGCCCGCCGAGGAGCTGGTCACCTGGCTGGCCCGGTACCGGCCGGTCCGCCCCAGCGGCGGCCCGGAGCCGGACGCCGGTCGTCGACTGACCCGCTGACCCGCCCGCCGACCCGCCCGCCGACCCACCCGAGCAGCCGGCGGAGGGGGCGGAACAATAGACTCGCTCCGGTCACCGCGCGTCACGCCGCACGCGTCGCGCGGCCGGCACACCGCCCGACCAGCAGGACATCAGAAGGGGGCACGGATGGCCGCCATCTCCCGCGAGGAGGTCGCGCACCTGGCGCGCCTGTCGCGGCTCGCCGTCACCGAGGAGGAGCTGGACACCTTCGCCGGCCAGCTCGACGTGATCCTCCAGGCGGTCGCCCAGGTCGGTGAGGTCGCCGCCGCGGACATCCCGCCGACCTCGCACTCGGTGCCGCTGACAAACATCTTCCGCGAGGACGTCGTCACGCCGTGCCTCACCCCGCAGGAGGTGCTGTCGGGTGCGCCGGACGCCGAGGACCAGCGTTTCCGCGTGCCGCGGATCCTGAGCGAGGATGTGGCCTCATGAGCGAGCGCCAGCGAGCGAATCAGCAGTGCAGCGCGGTGGTGCCTCATGGCGTCACGGAGCGAAGCGGAGTGACGGCATGAGTGATCTCACCAGAATGACCGCGACGGAGATCGCCGCGCTGGTCGCCGGCGGCGAGATTTCCGCCGTCGAGGTGACCCGGGCGCATCTGGACCGGATCGCCGCGGTCGACGACCGGGTGCACGCCTTCCTGCACGTGGACACCGAGGGTGCGCTGGCCGCGGCCGGCGCCGTGGACGAGCGACGGGCCGCCGGCGAGGAGCTGGGCCCGCTCGCGGGCGTGCCGGTCGCCGTGAAGGACGTGCTCGCCACCCGGGGCGTACCGACCACCGTGGGGTCGAAGATCCTGGAGGGCTGGCGCCCGCCGTACGACGCGACGATCGTCCAGCGCCTGCGTGACGCCGGTACGGTGATGCTCGGCAAGACCAACATGGACGAGTTCGCGATGGGCTCCTCCACGGAGTACTCGGCGTACGGGCCGACGCACAACCCGTGGGACCTGAGCCGGATCCCGGGCGGCTCGGGTGGTGGCAGCGCCGCCGCGCTGGCCGCGTACGAGGCGCCGCTGGCGATCGGCTCGGACACCGGCGGCTCGATCCGCCAGCCCGGTGCGGTCACCGGCACGGTCGGCGCGAAGCCCACCTACGGCGGCACCTCCCGCTACGGGCTTGTGGCGTTCTCCTCGTCGCTGGACACGCCCGGTCCGTGCGCCCGTAACGTGCTCGACGCGGCCCTGCTGCACCAGGTGATCGGGGGGCACGACCCGCGCGACTCCACGTCGATCCCGCAGCCGGTGCCGGACGTGGTGGCGGCGGCGAAGCTCGGCGCGACAGGCGACCTGACCGGCGTACGGCTCGGCATCGTCAGCGAGTTCGTCGGCGAGGGCGCCGAGCCGGGCGTCATGACGGCGTTCCGCGAGTCGGTGGACGCGCTGACCAAGATGGGCGCGGAGATCGTGGAGATCTCCTGCCCGACGTTCGCGTACGCGCTGCCGGCGTATTACCTGATCGCGCCGAGCGAGTGCTCCTCCAACCTGGCCCGGTTCGACGGCGTCCGCTTCGGCCTGCGGGTCGGCGACGACGGCAACCGGTCGCTGGAGGAGGTCATGTCGCTGACCCGGGAGACCGGCTTCGGCCCCGAGGTCAAGCGCCGCATCATGATCGGCACGTACGCGCTGTCGTCGGGGTACTACGACGCGTACTACGGGCAGGCGCAGAAGGTCCGGACTCTCATCACCCGGGACTTCACGGCCGCGTTCGAGCAGGTCGACGCGCTGATCTCGCCGACCACGCCGTCGGTGGCGTTCCCGATCGGCGCGCGGACCGCCGACCCGTACCAGATGTACCTGGCCGACCTGTACACCATTCCGACAAACCTGTACGGCGGGCCCGGCATCTCGGTGCCCTGCGGCCTCTCCGAGGGGCTGCCCGTGGGCCTGCAGGTGATGGCCCCGACGATGGCCGACGACCGGATGTACCGGGTCGCGGCCGCGCTGGAGTCCGCGGTCGGCACGTTCACCCCACCGGCACTGTGAGGCAGGAGCCCAGATGACGACGACGCTTCCCGCGTACGACGAGGTCGTCGCGCGCTACGAACCGGTGATCGGCCTGGAGACCCACGTCGAGCTGGGCACGAACACCAAGATGTTCTGTGGCTGCCCGACCGACTTCGGTGGCGAGCCGAACACCCGGGTCTGCCCGGTGTGCCTGGGGCTGCCCGGGTCGCTGCCGGTGGCCAACAAGGCCGCCATCGAGGCGATCATCCGGATCGGCCTGGCGCTGAACTGCTCGATCGCGCGGTGGTGCCGGTTCGCCCGGAAGAACTACTTCTACCCGGACATGCCGAAGAACTTTCAGATCAGCCAGTACGACGAGCCGATCTGCGTCGACGGTTACCTGGACGTCGAGGTGGGCGGCGAGACGGTGCGGATCGAGATCGAGCGGGTGCACCTGGAGGAGGACACCGGCAAGACGCTGCACGTCGGTGGCGCGACCGGCCGGATCCACGGCGCGACGGAGTCGCTCGTCGACTACAACCGGGCCGGCATCCCGCTGGTGGAGATCGTCACCAAGCCGATCGCGGGCACCGGGGTGCTCGCGCCCGACGTGGCCAAGGCGTACGTCGCCGAGCTGCGCGACGTGATCCGCACCCTCGGCGTCTCCGACGTGCGGATGGAGGAGGGTTCGCTGCGCTGCGACGTGAACACCTCGCTCAACCTGCCGGGTCAGGAGTGGGGCACCCGCACCGAGACGAAGAACGTCAACTCGCTGCGGTCGGTGGAGCGGGCGGTCCGTTCGGAGATGCTGCGGCAGGCGTCGGTGCTGGACGCGGGGGGCCGGATCACCCAGGAGACGCGGCACTTCCACGAGGACACGGGTGACACCACCCCGGGGCGCTCGAAGGAGACGGCCACCGACTACCGGTACTTCCCGGAGCCGGACCTGGTGCCGATCGCTCCGGACCCGGCCTGGGTCGCCGAGTTGAAGGCCGCCCTGCCGGAGCTGCCCCGGGTGCACAGGCGTCGGCTCCAGGAGCAGTGGGGCCTGTCGGACCTGGACATGCAGTCGGTGCTCAACGCCGGCGCGGTCGAGCTGATCGAGGCCACCGTGGCGGCCGGCACCACCCCGGCGGCGGCCCGCAAGTGGTGGCTCGGTGAGCTGTCCCGGCGGGCCAACGAGAGCGGCGTGGAGCTGGCCGACATCGGGGCCACCCCGGCGCAGGTCGCCGAGCTGCAGGGTCTGGTCGACGCCGGCAAGCTGAACGACAAGATGGCCCGTACGGTGCTGGAGGGCGTGGTCGACGGTGAGGGTTCGCCCACCCAGATCATGACCAGTCGGGGCCTGGAGGTCGTGTCGGACACGGGCGCGCTGACGGTCGCCGTGGACGAGGCGATCGCCGCCAACCCGGGCATCGCCGACAAGATCCGCAGCGGCAAGGTGGCTGCGGCCGGCGCACTGGTCGGCGCGGTCATGAAGACCACCCGTGGCCAGGCCGACGCGAAGACCGTCCGCGAACTCATCCTGGAACGCCTCGGCGTCCAGGGCTGATCCGCGGGGACGAACGGGCTGGCGCCGCGCGCGCCGGCCCGTTCGCCGTACACACCGCAAACCCCTCGCGAGGGCGTCAACGGCGACGCCCGGATGGAGTCACCGTGAACCAGCACGACCTCGATGTCCTCGACGAGATCCAGCGGCGGGTGCTCTGGCTCGCCACCCGGATCGTGGACGCCGCCAACCACGACCGGGCCACCGGCGACGGGGTGAAGGTCGGCGGCCACCAGGCGTCCAGCGCCTCGCTCGTCACCGCGATGACCGCGCTGTGGTTCGCGCACCTGGACGCCGAGGACCGGGTGGCCGTGAAGCCGCACGCCTCCCCGGTGTTCCACGCCATCCAGTACCTGCTCGGCAACCTGGACCGCTCCTACCTGCCCCGGTTGCGGGCCCGGGGCGGCCTCCAGTCGTACCCGTCGCGCACCAAGGACCCGGACGAGGTGGACTTCTCCACCGGCTCGGTCGGTCTGGGCGCGGCGGCGCCGCTGTTCGCCGCCGCCACCCGCCGCTACGTCGACGCGCACTTCGGGGCCCGCCCGCACTCCCGGTTCGTGGCGCTGATCGGCGACGCCGAACTGGACGAGGGCAACATCTGGGAGGCGGTCGCCGACCCGGCCACCACCGGCCTGGGCAACGTGATGTGGCTCGTCGACTTCAACCGGCAGTCGCTGGACCGGGTGGTGCCGGGTATCCGCATCAACCAGTGGCGGGGCCAGTTCGAGGCCGCCGGCTGGCACGTCGTGGAGGTCAAGTACGGCCGCAGGCTCGCCGAGGCGTACGCCCGGCCGGGCGGCGGGGCGCTGCGCGACTGGATCGACGCGATGCCCAACGAGCAGTACCAGTCGCTGTTCGGGCTGGACGGCGAGGTGCTGCGCAAGCAGTTCCTGGACGGCGCTCCGGCGGGCATCGCGGAGTTCATCGCCGACGTTCCCGACGAGGAGTTGGGCCCGCTCGTCACCGACCTGGGCGGGCACGACCTGTCCGCGATGCTCGACGCGTACGCCCAGTGCGACGCGGTCACGGACCGGCCCAGCGTCGTCTTCGCGTACACCGTCAAGGGTTGGGGGTTGCCCATCGCCGGCAACCCGCGCAACCATTCGGCGCTGCTCAGCACCGAGCAGGTGGACACGCTGCGGGCCGCGCAGGGCTTGACCCGCGACACCGAGTGGGAGCGCCTCGACCCGGCGTCACCGGCCGGCATCCGGGCCGGCGCCCGCCGGGAGGCGCTGTCCCGCGCGCCGCGCGAGCGCGCGCTGGGGGTCACCGTTCCGGAGAGCACGGGAGTACGCGCCAACAAGCCGATCTCCACGCAGGAGGTCTTCGGTCGGGTGCTTGTGGACCTGGCGCGGGACCGGGAGGTGGGCCGCTACCTGGTCACGACCGCCCCGGACGTGGCCACCTCCACCAACCTGGCCGGGTTCATCAACAAGACCGGGGTGTTCGCCCCCACCGAGCAGCGTTCCTGGACCGAGGACCGGATGCTGCGCTGGACCGAGAGCCCCGCCGGGCAGCACATCGAGCTGGGCATCTCGGAGATGAACCTGTTCCTGCTGCTGGGTCAGCTCGGCCTGTCGTGGGACCTGTCCGGGCAGCCGCTGCTGCCGGTGGGGACCGTCTACGACCCGTTCGTGCTGCGCGGCCTGGACGCGTTCCTGTACGGCACCTACTCCGGCTCGCGGTTCGTGGTGGCCGGTACCCCGTCGGGCATCACCCTGGCCCCGGAGGGTGGCGCCCACCAGTCCACCATCACCGCGTCGGTCGGCCTGGAGCTGCCCGGGGTGACCTTCGTCGAGCCGGCGTACGCGGCCAGCCTCGACTGGCTGCTCTGCGACGCGCTCGGGCAGATCGCCGGCGGGTCGACCCCGGCGGCGACCGCCGCGCCGGCCGAGGACGGGGCGTACTACTTCCGGTTGAGCACCCGTCCACTGGACCAGGCGCCGTTCGAGGCCGCCCGGGCCCGGTTGGGTGACGCGGTGCTGCGCCGGCAGGTGGTCGCCGGGGCGTACCGGCTCGTCGACGCGCACCAGGCGTACCCGCACCTGGCCGACGCCCCGGTGGTGCAGCTCGCCGCGTCCGGCGCGGTGCTGCCCGAGGTGCTGGCCGCGGCGGCCGAGCTGGCCGAGGAGGGCATCGCCGCGCACGTGGTCGACGTGACGTCGCTGGACCGGCTCTACCGGGCGTGGCAGCGCACCCTGCGTCAGGGTGTCCGCACGGCCACCGTGCCCAGCGTGCCGGGCGCCCTGCGGTCCGCGTTCGCCGACCGGGTGCCCGTGGTGACCGTGCACGACGCCGCGTCGCACGCGATGGCCTGGCTCGGCTCGGCGCTCGGCGCTCCCGCGGTACCGCTCGGGGTGGACGAGTTCGGTCAGTCCGGCACCGTCACCGAGCTGTACGAGGTGCACGACCTGCTGCCCGGCAGCATCGTCAACGCCGCGCTGGCAGCCATCGCCCTGCGCTGACCCCCGGCCCCCGGCCCGCGCTCAGCGGGTCGGGGTCGGGGTGACCGAGGCGGGCGCGCCGGCTGTCGGGTTCTCGACCACGTGCCGTTCCAGGTTGACCTGGGCCTGCCCGGTGCCGCCGACGGTGATGTCGTCGTACGCCTGGAGCATCTTGTTCTGGTCGAAGTAGAGCACGCTCATCGACAGCGGGGTCGGCTTCTCGCCCTCCAGGCCGCGCAGCCCGGCGCCGCCTGTGGAGCCCTCCACCATCAGGGTGGTGGGCTGCTGCCCGGGCGCCGCGGGCAGCTTGGAGACCTGTCGTGCGTGGGTGTGCCCGGCCAGCACCAGCGGGCAGGTGCCGGCGAGCGGCCCGGCCGACGCCGGGTCGTGCACCAGCGCGATGTTCACCGGCTGGGGCGAGCGGCGCACCGTGGTGGCGAGCTGCTCACCGGCGCCGATCACCTGGTCGGCGACCTGCTGGGTCAGCCCGCTGCCGGCCGGGGAGGTGTTCTTGTCCGGGGTGAAGCGGGGGTCGCCGACGCCGGCGATGGTCAACCCGGCCACCGTCGTCGTCGAGTTGTTCAGGACGATCGCGTTCGGTTGGCGGGCGACGGCGGCGGCGGTCTTGCCGGAGTCGTGGTTGCCCCGGATGAAGACGTACGGCTTCTTGAGCAGGCCGATCGAGCCGACGAAGGACGCCTCCGGTTCGCTGCCCCAGTCGGTGATGTCGCCGGTGTCGATCACCACGTCGATGCCGAACTGCTCCACCACCGTCCGGATCAGCTGCCAGCCGGTCGGGTTGAGGTGCATGTCGGAGACGTGCAGCACCCGGGTGGTGCCCGGGGTCGGCTCCAACAACGGAAGCGCCGAGACGGTGGTGTAGAGCTGACTGACGTTGCCGACCAAACGTTGCAGCTGCTCGGCGTACTTGGTGTAGTCGTTGGCGATGCGCCGGGCGTCACCGACGATGGCCGGCGCGTTGACCAGCAGCCCCTCGTAGCGGGGCTCCTCGATGGCCTGGGGGCGCAGGGTCGCCGCCGCCGCGCCGAGGCTGCCGGCCGTGACGAGCAGTGCGAGCCCACCCGCCCAGGCGGTCCGCCGAACGTCGCGGAAGACCAGCCCGGCCAGGACCAGGGTGACAAGCACCGTCGAGGCGAGGGTCCGCAGGCCGAGTCGCATCACCCCGGTACGGACGTCCTCGACGGCGCTCTGGCTGGCCCGGCTGATGCTGGCCGGGTCGTCGATCAGCGCCTCGGTGCGGCTCTGGTCCAGCGCGCCCAGCCGCACGGTGAGGTGGACCGGCCCGTCATGGCTGTCCAGCAGCAGCGCGCCGAGCGGCGGCACGTCGACGGTGGTGCCGCCGGCGCTGGCCGGCGTGAGCGTGAGGTTGGCCCGGAACGGCCCGATGTCGGTGTCCACGTGCCCGCCGGCCAGCACCCCGAGCACCGCCCCGGCCAGGCCGACGGCGAGGACGGCGAGGATCACCCCGGTACGCCGCAGCGGGCCGGGCCGCCCGCCCGCCCGCGGCGACGGGTCGGCACCGGTCACCGGGTCGTCGGCCCGGTCTCCGGTGTCGTCATGCTGCTCGTCGCGCTGCCCGTCCATGCTGAGATTCTGACCTGCCCGTCGGAAGATCTTGGCAAACCTGAACGGATGGTGACAAGGATCAGCTGCGACCGCCGTCGCCGCCGGCGAACACCACCCGCAGCAACCGGTCGTCGTCGGCCGCCGGATCGCCCCGCCCGTCGTGGTTCGAGGTGCTCACCCACAGCGAGCCGTCCGGTGCGGCGGCCACCGCGCGCAGCCGGCCGTACCGGTTGGTGAGCAGTTCGCTGGGCTGGCCGAGCAGGGTGCCCGTGTCGGTCACCTCCAGCACCCACAGCCGCTTGCCCCGCAGGCATCCGGTGACCAGCAGCCGATCCGTGGCGGCCAGCCCGGAGCAGGACGCGTCCGAGGTCGCCCACTGGGTGATCGGGTCGATGTATCGACGGTCACCCGCCCGCCCCTCGACCTGCGGCCAGCCGTAGTTGCCGCCCTTGGTGATCTGGTTGATCTCGTCCCAGGTGTTCTGACCGAACTCGACCGCGTACATCCGCTTGCCCGCGTCCCAGGTGAAGCCCTGCACGTTGCGGTGGCCGAGAGACCAGACCGGAGAGCCGGGGTACGGGTTGCCGGGGGCGGGTCTGCCGTCGCGGGTGACCCGCAGGATCTTGCCGCCGAGGCTCTTCACGTCCTGGGCGAGGGGGCGTTCCCCGGCGTCGCCCGTGCTCACGTAGAGCTGCCCGTCCGGGCCGAAGCCCAACCCGCCGCCGTTGTGCACGTTGGCCTTGGGGATGCCGGTGAGGATCGGCGTCGGCTGCCCGCCGAGTTGCAGCCGGACGACCCGGTTGTCCTGCTCGGCCGTGTAGTAGACGAAGAGCGTCCGGTCCTGGGCGTAGCCGGGGGAGACGGCGATGCCGAGCAGGCCGCCCTCGCCCGCCGCCGCCACGTCGGTGATCGTCTGCGCCACCCGGACCCGAAGCCCGTCCGGCCCGGACTCGGGGCCGACCTGGAGGATCCGACCGCTGTCGCGTTCGGTGACCAGCGCGCCGCCGTCCGGCAGGAAGGCGATGCCCCACGGCACCCGCAGTCCCTTGGCGAGAACCGTCGTCACCGCCTGCCGGTCGGCGCCGCCGGGGCTCGCCGACGTCGACGGCGTCGGCAGGTTGGGCGGCTCACCCGCCGGGTCCGGCTCCGGCTCACCGAAGCTGCAACCCGTGGTGAACAGCAGCGCCGCGCAGGACGCCGCGAGGACCGCCCGGAGGCGGCGGACGCGAGGGTACGGGGGACGGGCGCTCATCCGGCCCAGGGTATCCCTCCCGACGGCCCGGCCGGGGCCGACAGTGGGCGCGGCGTCCGACGGGACCGCTCAACGGGCCCGTACGGCGAGCAGCGCGGTGTCGTCCTCCCGGCGCTGGATCGAGGCGAGCAGCAGGTCACACAGCTCGTCCAGGGGCACGCCGCCGGTGCCGGTGATCCGGTTGACCAGCTCGGCCAGTCCCTCGTCGATGGACCGGTCCCGACGCTCGATCAGCCCGTCGGTGTAGAGCAGCAGGGTGTCGCCGGTCGCCAGGCTGGCCGAGTGGCTGGACCGCCGCGACGGCCGGCCCAGGCCGAGCAGCGGTTCCGGTGTCGCCTCCAGGGCTTCCACGGTGCCGTGGGCGCGCACCAGCAGGGCCGGCGGGTGCCCGGCGTTGGACCAGGTCAGCTCGTGCACACCGGCGCGCTGGGGGCAGATCCGCACGAGCGTCGCGGTCGCCGCGATCGGCAGCCGCAGGCCCCGGATCGCGCCGTCCAGGTGGGTCATCAGCTCCCCGACCGCGTCCGGCCGGCCGAAGGCGTTGCCGCGGACCAGGTTGCGCAGCTGACCCATGGTCGCCGCCGCCTCGATGTCGTGCCCGGCCACGTCCCCGATCGCCGCGATCAGATCCCCGTCGGGCTGGACGAAGGCGTCGTACCAGTCGCCGCCCACCTCCACCCGGTCGGCCGCCGGCTGGTAGCGGGCCGCAAGCTCCAGCTCGGTGACGGCGGGCAACCGCGGGAGCATGCTGTGTTGCAGGACCTCGGCGACGTGCCGCTGTTCGCCGTACATCGAGCTGTTGCCGATGGCCTGCCCGGCGCGGCGGCCGATGTCGATGGCCGTGAGCAGGTCGCGGTCGTCGAACTGCGGACCGTCGGCCCCGTTGACGAGGGTGATGGCGCCCAGCACGGTGCCGCCCGCCGCGCGCACCGGAACGCTCAGGTAGGAGGTGATGCCCAGCCGCTCGGCGATGGCGCTCATCTCCGGATCGGTGGTGCCCCGCGACACGTCGGCCAGGGACGCCGCGCTGCCGAGCCGGGGCTGACCGGTCCGCAGCACCGCCCTGATGATCGACTCCTGGCTCAGGCCGGTACGCAGCAGCTGCGCGAAGCGGTCGACGTCAGCCGTCCGGGCCGGGTCGCGGTGCACGGCGACGACCTCGCGGGGCTGACCGGTCGGCCCGATCAGGGTGAGCAGGCACCAGTCGGCCAGCAACGGCACCATGGTGGTGGCGAGGCGACGCACCGCGACGCCGACGTCCAGGGTGTCGGCAAGCGTCTCGCTCACACCGGCCAGCAGCTCCAGCCGTTCGTGCGCCTGCACGACCCGCCGGCGGGCCTCCTGCGCGCCGTCCAGGGCGATCCGCAGCCGCAGCTCCGACGAGCAGGCGGCCGCCAGGTCGGCAAGTGTCCGCAGCTGCGCGGCCGTCCAGGCGCGGGGTTTGCTGTCGATGGCGCAGAGTGAGCCGAGCACCCGGCCGGAGAGGTCGGTCAGGGGCATCCCGGCGTACGCGACCACGCCGAGGTCCTCGATGGCGAGGTTGGTCCGTACCCGGGGGTAGAGCCGGGCGTCCGGCAGCACCATCGGCACCTCGATGTCCACCACATGTTGGCAGAACGAGTGGCTCAGCGGTGTCTGCCGGCGTTGCGACCAGGGCTCGGGCAGCCCGACCGCGCCCGGGAAGAACTGCCGGTCGGCGGAGACCAGGGACACCAGCGCGACCGGGACGTCCAGCAGGTCGCTGACCAGCCGGGCGAAGCGGTCGAACGCCTCGTCCGCGACGGCGTCCAGCCCGGTGTCGGCGAGCGCGCGCAGCCGTGCGGGATCGCCGAGCGCCGGGGGAAGTCCGGGCGTACGGCGAGGGCTGGCGGGGGAGCCGTCGGTCATCGGGCACCTGTCTGCCGGGGTGGAGGCCGACCGGCCCTCCGGGCCCTCCGTTATACCTCGTTCAGGGCGTGGGCGAACATCGCTGTGCTGAGTCTCGCCCGCCGCGGCGGCGCGCGCCACCAGCCGTGAGGTCGGATCGCGGCCGTGCCCGCGCGGGCCGTCGCGCCGGCGGCTATCGTCGGCGGACGTGAAGGTATGGATTCCGCACGAGGCCGGTCTGGATCTCATCGGCGAGGTGCCGTCGGACGTGACGGTGGAGGTCGTGGAGCGCGCCGACCGGTTGCCCTCGACGGTGGCCGGGGTGCGGTTCTGGGTGCCGCCGTTCCTGGGCGGCACGGACTCGACGGCGCTGGTGCGGGAGCTGCCCGACCTGGCGGTGGTGCAGCTGCTCTCGGCCGGCGCGGACGCGTGGGTGGGGCGGACGCCTGACGGTGTGACGCTCTGCGACGCCCGAGGGGTGCACGACCCGTCCACGGCGGAGTGGGTCGTCACCGCGATCCTGGCTCAGCTGCGGGCGTTCCCGGCGTTCGTCCGGGCGCAGGCCGACCGCCGGTGGGCGTACGACGGGTTCACCCCGACCGACGAGCTGACCGGTAAGCGGGTGCTGATCGTCGGGGCCGGCTCGATCGGTACGGCGGTGCGGGACCGGCTCGCGCCGTTCGAGGTGAGCTTCACCCTGGTCGCCCGTACCGCCCGGCCGGAGCAGGGGGTGCACGGCGTCGACGAACTGCCCCGACTGCTGCCCGAGGCGGACGTGGTGGTGGTGCTGGTGCCGCTCACGGAGCAGACCCGTGGGCTGATCGACAAGGAGTTCCTGGCCGCGATGTCGGACGGGGCTCTGCTGGTCAACGCGGCCCGGGGGCCGGTGGCGCGTACCGAGGCGCTCGTCGCCGAGCTGGGCACGGGCCGGATCTCGGCCGCGCTGGACGTCACCGACCCGGAGCCGCTACCGGCCGACTCGCCGCTGTGGACGATGCCGAACGTGCTGCTCACCCCGCACGTGGCCGGGTCGGTACGCGGGTTGCTGCCCCGCGCCTACCGGCTGGTGGGTGACCAGGTGCGCAGGTTCGCCGCCGGCCAGCCGCTGATCAACACGGTGGTCGGCGGCTACTGACCGGGCGTCCCGGCCGTCCCGTCGGGCAGCCTCTGCCCGGTGGCCGACACCAGGTGGGGCAGGTCCACGCCGCGTACCGCCGGCAGGGTGACCTGCTGGCCGTCGTCGAGCCGGGCGACGGCCCGCCCGCGCGGGTCGGTGGCGAGCTCGACGACCTGGTCCCAGTCGATGCGACGCTGCCCCACCAGTGCGCGCAGGCGCAGCCCCCGGGCGTCGGCGTCGGTGCCGGCCCGCCAGGCCCACACCGCGACGCCGAGCGGGACGAGCAGCACCGGCAGCAGGTAGCCCCGCGCGTTGGCCAGGGGCAGCGCGCCGATGAAGGCGATCACCGCGGCGACCAGGATGGCTTGGTTGTGCCGGAAGCGGACCGTGTCGGACTTACTCACCCTGCGATGATCCCACCCCCGGCGGATCCGGGTCGCAGCGGGCGGTGCCGGGGCGGCCCGGTTCGCCGTACAGTGACACAGGTCATTGCTTCCGTCCGATGACCAGCGCGTAACTCTTTCGGCCTCTGGTCGTTCTCGACTGGTGGGCAGCGGACCCGCAACGTCCGATGCCGCCGCACCGCCGCACCGCCCCCGTGCCCCCTCACGAAGGCGACCGCCGTGCTCCTCGCGTACCCGTTCCGTGTCCACGTCCCCCGCCGTGCGCTTCCGGAGGCCGCCGTGTCCACGGCGGTGGCGCTGCTCGTCCTCGCCGGCGCCGCCGATCTGGTGCCGAGTGCGGTGGTGATCGCTCTGGCCGGTGGCGCGGGCGCCACGCTCGCGGGTGTCCGACTCTCCCGCCTGGCCATCCGGCATCCCGCCGGTCCCGGGTCGCCGAGCGGGTCGTCCGGGCGCACGGCGGGTGTGCGGCTCGACGCGGCGGTGGTGGCGGCCGGTCTCGCCGCCGCCGTGCTGCCACTGGTCGCCGACGGGCACCGCGCCGCCGCGCTGGCCGGGTCGCTGGTCGTGGCCGTGCTGTCGGTGACCGGGCTGCGCCGGCTCCCCGGGCGGTGGCGACCACCGTCCGGGGTTCGGCTGCGCTCGCTGATCGAGGCGGCCGGCCCGGCGCTCGGGCTGGCCCTCGCCGGCTGGCTGCTGCTGCCCGGGGACGATCTGCCGGTTCCGGCCCGGCTGGCCGCCGCGCTGGTGCTCGGCGCGCTGGGGATGGCCGCGACCAGCGCGTTCGCCGGACCGGATCGGCACTCGCCCGCGGCGATGTGCCGGGGTGGGGTGCTGCTCACGCTGCTCGGCCTGGCCCTGCTGGCGGCGCTGCCGCCCGGGGTGAGCGGTCGGACGGCCCTGCTGGCCGTGCCGCCGCTGGTGCTCGGGATGCTGCTCACCGCCCTCGGCGCGGCCGCCGCGGTGGACGCCGCCGACGCGGAGTCGACGGAGGCCCGGGCTGCCCCGGCGTGGCCCCGGGCGGTGCTCCCGGCGACGGTGGTGCTGCTGGCGGCCGGCCTGCACGTGGGTGCCGGCCGGGCACCGGACCGCACGAGCGTGCTGCTGGCTCTGGCCGCGGTGCCACCGCTGGTGCTGCGGGAGCTGCTGCGGGCCGGCGACGCGGCCACTCCGGAACGGCGCGCCGCGCACCGTCGGCGTGCCGGCCGCGGGGTCCGGCACCGCCGCGTGGCCGCGTCACGCTGGCCGGGGGCGCAGCCGCCGCCCGGCGATCAGACGTCCGGCGCGACCGGGCGTTCCCGCGCCTCGACCGGTCTCGACGCGGCCTGGCCGTCGGACGACGGTGCGGCCCGGTCGAGGCACGATTGGCCGTCCGTCCCGCCCGGCGATGGCCCGGGGGACCGGGCGGCCCTGCTGGACGCCCTCGCCGCGATCGGCGACGTGCCCGCGCCGGCCGGCGCGCTGCTGCTGGTGGACCTGCACGGAGGCGATGTGCTCGGCCCGTCGGTCCGCGAGGACCTGCTGGCCGAGGCGGTCGCGCGGGCCCGCGCCACCGTTGCTCCCGGCGACCTGGTCACCGGCTGCACGGGCGCCGGGTTCGCGGTGGTCACCGCGGCAGGACCGGTGCTGGGGTACGCGCTGGGCATACGACTGCTGACCGCGCTCGGTCCGCCCTACCTGCTTGGCGGTTCGGCCGTGCGGGTACGGACGAGCATCGGGCTGGCCGAGGTGAGCGGCGCCGGGCCGGCGGACGTGCTCCGCCAGGCTGAGCTGGCCCGCCGACGGGCCGTGCAGCTGGGTCGGGACCGGGTCGAGTGGTACGACGCGTTCCTGGAGGAGCAGCTGGTCCGCCGGCTCGACCTGGAACGCGAGCTGCCCGGCGCGGTGGCGCGCGGCGAGTTGGACCTCGTCTACCAGCCGGTGCTCGACCTGGCTGACCGGCAGCCAGTGGGCGCGGAGGCGTTGCTGCGCTGGCGCAGTCCCGTGCTCGGCACGGTGCTCCCCGCCGAGCTGCTGCCGGTCGCGGAGGACCTGGATCTGATCGGTGAGCTGGAGTGGTGGGTGCTGGATCGGGCCTGCCGGCAGCTGTCCCACTGGTCGGCGGGCGTCCGGGAGCTGTGGATGGCGGTGAACGTCACCCCCCGGGAGCTGACCACTCCCGACTTCGTGCAGCGCGCCGCGGCCGTGCTGGCCGCGTACGGGGTGTCGCCGGAGCGGTTGGTGGTCGAGGTGTCCGAGCCGAGGATCGCCGCCGACCTGTCGACAGTGGTGGCCCGGTTGGCCGGGCTGCGGTCGCTGGGTGTGCGTACCGCGCTTGACGATTTCCGGGCCGAACACGCCTCGCTGGCCCAGCTGCGCCGGCTGCCGATCGATCTGCTCAAGGTGGGCCCGGAGCTGGTGGGCGCGCGGCCGGACGGGCAGCCGCCGTTGATCGACGTGGTGGTGAACGTCGGCGAGCGGCTGGGAGTGGAGATCGTCGCCGAGGAGTTGGAGTCGCCCACCCAGGTCGAGGGGGCGCAGCGGGCCGGCTGCCGGTACGGGCAGGGCTTCGCGCTGGCCCGCCCGGCGACGGCCGAGCGGGTCGAGGCGTACTTCGAGGAGTTTCCGTCGGCGTCCCGCTGACGTTCCCGGTGGTGAACCGGTTCACCTCTCCCGGGGCGGTGCGGTGCTGCCGCGCGGGGTCAGGTGCGGCGTCTCGTCCTGCACCCGGCCGGCGGGCTGCCCGGCGATGACGGCGAGGAGTTGGCGGGCGGCGTGCGCCCCGTACGCCGGGATGTCCCGGCCCAGCGCGGTCAGCGGCGGGTGCACGAGCCGGCAGAGCGGTGAGTCGTCCCAGGCCACGATGGACAGGTCACCCGGCACGGTGAGCCCCATCTCCTGGGCGACGGACAGCCCGGCGATGGCCATGACGTCGTTGTCGTAGATGACCGCGGTGGGCCGCTGGGCGGAGCTGAGCAGCCGGCGGGTCGCCCGCCCACCCTCCTCGCCTGTGTAGTCGGACCAGACGGTCACCGCGTCGACCAGGCCGAGCTGCGCGCACACCGCCGTGAAGGCGTCGGTGCGGATCTGCGTGTGCCGCAGGTCGGGCAGGCCGCCCACCCGGGCGATCCGTCGGTGCCCGAGCGCGACCAGGTACTCCACGGCCTCGGTCAGCGCGGCGGCGTCGTCGGACCACACGCTGGCCAGGTCGCCGGTGCCGCCCGGCCCGCCGATCACCACGGCCGGAAGTTGGAGCTGTTCGAGTGCGGGGATGCGACGGTCGTCGGTGCGCAGGTCGCAGACGAGAACACCGTCGACCCGGCGTTCGCCCCACCAGCGTCGGTAGACCGCGATCTCGGCGTCCTGGTCGGCCACCACCTGGAGGGTCAGCGCGTACGAGCGGGCGGAGAGTTCCGCCTCGACGCCGCTGATCAGCTCCATGAAGAAGGGCTCGATGCCCAGTATGCGGGCGGGGCGGCACAGGGCCAGGCCGACCGCCTCGGCGGTGGCCCCGGAGAGGGCGCGAGCGGCGCTGCTCGGGCTGAAGCCGATCTCGGTGGCGATGGCCAGGATGCGTTGCCGGGTGGCCTCGGAGACACCGGGCTGCCCGTTCAGCGCGTACGACACGGCGCCCTTGGACACTCCGGCGCGTCGGGCGACGTCGGCGATTGTCGGCCGCTTCACCGGCGTGCTCCTCCACTCTCCGCCCGGAGGCGGGGTTCCTGACTGCCGCGGGCCGTGGCTCGGGCCGCCGCGTCGGCGGCCCCAACCTAGCGCAACCGGGGTCGGTTGCCGTCGCGCCTCGGCGTGGGCGAACGGGGGCGGCAGGCACTTGCCCGGTTCAGCGTACCGCCGCGTCGGGGGCGGCGGGGTGCCGGTTGGTGTGTGGAGCTGCGGAAGAAAGCGCTCCACCACGCGTGTTCGCGCTCCCACGGGCCTGTTTGGTGCATCGATCGGGGACGGATTTAACCGGCCGTTGACACTCCTGGAACCGAACCGTACGGTGGCCTCACTTATCCGGTTCAGTCAACGTCTCTCGATGTCGGGAGCGTTCCCACATGCTCGGAGGATGACATGAAACGGTCCTGGACCCGATGGGCCCGTACGGTCGCCGTGGGGGCGGTCGGCCTCGCCCTGGTCGCCGCGTGCAGCGGCAGGAGCGGTCAGGATTCCGGCGCCACGGACGGGCAGGTCACCCTGAAGATCAACTTCTGGGGTGACTTCGGCCTTCAGGACCTCAAGACGAAGTACGAGGCGGCCAACCCGAACGTCAAGATCCAGCTGAACTCCGGGGAGTACAACGCCCAGCACGAGGACCTGCAGAAGAAGCTGGTCGCCGGCTCCGGCGCACCGGACATCGCCGCCATCGACGAGGGCTTCATGGTGCAGTTCCGGAGCCAGTCCGACAAGTTCGTCAACCTGCTCGACAAGGGCGCCGGCTCGTACGAGAGCAGGTACCTGCCCTGGAAGTGGAAGCAGTCGCTCTCCGCCGACGGTAAGACCCAGATCGGCCTCGGCACCGACGTCGGCGGCCTGGCCATGTGCTACCGCACCGACCTGTTCAAGGCCGCCGGTCTGCCCACCGCGCCCGACCAGGTCTCCGCCCTCTGGCCCACCTGGGACAGGTTCATCGAGGTCGGGCAGCGGTACACCGCCGCCAGCAACAAGAAGTTCATCGACGCCGGCAGCAACCTGTTCAACCCGATCCTCGGCCAGCAGCCGGTCGGCTTCTACGACGACCAGGACCAGCTCCAGATGGAGCAGGGCCCGAAGATCGCCTTCGACTACACCGTCAAGGCCATCCAGGCCGGCCTCTCCGCCAACCTGGCCAGCTTCCAGGCCGACTGGGACAAGGGCTTCACCAGCGGTTCCTTCGCGGTGCTCGCCTGCCCGGCCTGGATGCTCGGGCACATCAAGGACACCGCCCCCGGCACCGAGGGCAAGTGGGACATCGCCGCGGTGCCCGGCGGCGGCGGCAACTGGGGCGGCTCGTTCCTGACCGTTCCCAAGCAGGGCAAGCACGTCGACGAGGCGTACAAGCTGGTGGAATGGCTGGTCCAGCCGGAGCAGCAGATCGAGATCTTCAACAAGGTCGGTAACCTGCCGTCCCAGCCGGCCCTCTACAGCGACCCGGCCATCGCCGACTTCAAGAACCCGTTCTTCAACGACGCGCCGGTCGGACAGATCTTCCCGAACATGGCGCAGGGCCTCACCCCGCAGTACCTGGGCAAGAAGAACGGCCCGACGCGGGTGGCCGTGGAGAACGTGCTGATCCGGGTGCAGAACAAGACCCTCAAGCCCGAGGCCGCCTGGGCGGAGGCCGTCAAGGAAGCCGAGAAGGCCAGCAAGTCCTGAGTCCGCTGCGCGAGGGCGGGCCGGACGCGGTCCGCCCCCGCGCCACCCGTACCCCTGTCTCTTCGGCCCTGGAGTGTCTCCGATGTCCACGACACGCGCCGCGCCCGCGCCGTCGGCCCGACCAGCCGGCCGGCACGGCCACGGCGCCGACCCGGACCACCACCGCCGGCTCGGCTGGCGCGACCGGCTGTACCGGTTCGACGTGCGCTACATGCCGTACCTGCTGATCGCGCCCTTCTTCCTGATCTTCCTGGTCTTCGGCCTGTTCCCGTTGGTCTTCAACGGCGTCATCGCGCTGCGCACCTACCGACTGGACGACCCCGCCGCCGCGGGCTGGGCGGGGCTGGACAACTTCCGGCAGCTCTTCGGCGACGAGGACTTCTGGAATGCGCTCTACAACACCTTCGGCATCTTCCTGCTCTCCTCGGTGCCGCAACTGCTGCTCGCGCTGATCGTGGCGTCCCTGCTCAATCGCCGGCTGCGGGCGCAGACCTGGTGGCGGGTCGGTGTCCTGCTGCCGTACGTCACCCCGATCGTCGCCTCGACGATGGTGTTCAGCGTCTTCTTCTCCCGTGACTTCGGCATGGCCAACTGGGTGCTCGGCCTGTTCGGTGTCGGCGGTGACGAGCCGATCAACTGGCGGGCCGACAAGCTGCACGCCTGGATCGCCATCGCCACCATGGTCAACTGGAAGTGGATCGGCTACAACGCCCTGCTGTACCTGGCCGCCATGCAGTCCATCCCGCGGGACGTCTACGAGGCCGCCGCGGTCGACGGCGCCGGCCCGTGGCGACAGCTGTGGCGGATCACCGTGCCGATGATCCAGCCGGTGATCGTGTTCACCGTCATCCTGTCCACCATCGGCGGGTTCCAGCTCTTCATCGAGCCGATGCTGTTCGACCTCAACGCGCAGGCCGCCACCGGCGGACCGAACGGCGAGTGGCAGACCATCGCCCAACTCATCTACAAGGTCGGCTGGAAGGACCTGAATCTCGGGTACGCGGCCGCGATGAGCTGGGCACTCTTCCTGATCATCCTGGTCGTGGCGGGGATCAACACCCTGCTGACCAACCGACTCTCGGGAGGGCGATCCAGGTGAGCGCCGTCGACACCGCACCACGGGTCACCAGGCCCCGCCGGCGGGCCGCGCTGATGGGCCGCGCGCCGCAGGACACCCCGGCCGGCATCGGGACGTACCTGCTGCTCGCCACCACGATGCTCTTCGCGGCGTTCCCGCTGTACTGGATGTTCGTCATCGCCACCAGCAACGACGAGGCCCTGGCCCAGATCCCGCCGACGGTGATCCCCGGCGACCGGTTCCTGGTCAACCTGGACGAGGTCTTCTCCCTCCAGGACGTCTACTTCGCCGCGTCGCTTGTCAACAGCGTCATCGTCTCGACAGTGGTGACCGCCTCGATGCTCTTCTTCTGTTCACTTGCCGGGTTCGCCTTCGCCAAGCTGCGCTTCGCCGGCAGCCGGTGGCTGATGCTGTTCGTGGTGCTCACCCTCACCGTGCCCAACCAGCTCGGCGTCGTCGCGCTCTACATCGTGATGGGCAGGCTGGGCTGGAACGGCACCCTGCTGGCGGTCATCGTGCCCGGCCTGGTCACCGCTTTCGGCGTCTTCTACATGCGCCAGTTCATCCTCAACACCGTGCCCGACGAGCTGGTCGAGTCGGCGCGGATGGACGGGGCGACCACCATGCGGGTCTACCGGTCCATCGTCCTGCCGTCGATCCGGCCGGCCCTCGCGGTGCTCGGCCTGCTGACCTTCGTGGCGACCTGGAACGACTTCCAGTGGCCGCTTATCACCCTCGGTGGCACCGACTACCCGACCTCGATGGTCGCCATCTCCGACCTGGCCAGCGGCAACTACGTGATCTACCGTCGGGTGCTCGCCGGGGCGTTCGTGGCGACGATCCCCCTGCTGGTCATGCTGTTCATCGGTGGACGCCAGATCGTCCGCGGAATCATGGAAGGTGCGGTGAAGTCTTGAGCCGACAGGCACTCCACGACGGTTGGACCCTGCGCGCGGCACCCGGAGCGCAGGTGCCGGCCGAGATCGCCGGGCGGGCCGTGCCGGCGACCGTGCCCGGTTGCGTACACACCGACCTGCTCGACGCCGGGCTGATCCCCGACCCGTACCTCGACGACAACGAGCTGGCGTTGGCCTGGATCGGGCGCACCGCCTGGACCTACCGGACCACGTTCACGCACACTCCCGGCGACGCGGACCGGATCGACCTGGTCTGCGCCGGCCTGGACACCGCCGCCACGCTCACCCTCAACGGGATGCCCGTCGGCCGCACCGAGAACATGCACCGCGGCTACCGGTTCGACGTCCGGTCGCTGCTGCGCGACGGCGACAACGACCTGACCGTCTCGTTCGACTCCGCGTACCGCTACGCCGAGGCGCAGCGCGACCGGCTCGGCGACCGGCCCAACGCGTACCCGGAGCCCTTCCAGTTCATCCGCAAGATGGCCTGCAACTTCGGCTGGGACTGGGGGCCCACGCTTGTCAGCGCCGGCATCTGGCAGGACATCGGTCTGCACGCCTGGTCGACGGCCCGCCTGGCCAGCGTCCGCCCGCTGGTCACCGTCGACGGCCGCGACGGCCGGGTCGAGCTGCACGTCGAGGTCGAGCGGGTCGCCGACGTACCGCTGACCGTCCGCGCCACCGTCGCCGGCGTCAGCGCCGACGTGGTCGTCCCGGCCGGGCAGCGCACGGCCGTGCTGACCCTCGCCGTCCGCGAGCCCGCGCTGTGGTGGCCCCGGGGGTACGGCGAGCAGGCCCGCCACCTGCTGGAGGTGACCCTGCACGCGCCGGACGGCGACACCCTGGACGGCTGGTCGCGGCAGGTCGGCTTTCGCTCGGTCCGGCTGGACACCACACCAGACGAGCACGGCACCCCGTTCGCGCTGTCGGTCAACGACGTCCCGGTCTTCGTGCGGGGCGTCAACTGGATCCCGGACGACGTGTTCCCCACCCGGATCACCCGGGACCGGCTGGCCGGGCGCTTCGACCAGGCCGCCGAGGCCAACGTCAACCTGCTGCGCGTCTGGGGCGGCGGCCGGTACGAGTCGGAGGACTTCTACGACCTCGCCGACGAACGCGGCCTGCTCGTCCAACAGGACTTCCTCTTCGCCTGCGCCGCGTACCCGGAGGAGGAGCCGTTCGGCGGCGAGGTGGCCGCGGAGGCCGCCGAGCAGGTGATCCGGCTGGCGGCGCACCCGTCGCTGGTGCTCTGGACCGGCAACAACGAGAACATCTGGGGCTGGCACGACTGGGACTGGCAGGAGCCACTCGCCGGGTGCACCTGGGGGCGCGGCTACTACCTCGACGTGCTGCCCCGCATCGTCGGCGAGCTGGACCCGACCCGCCCGTACTGGCCGGGCAGCCCCTGGTCGGGCACCGAGACGATCCACCCCAACGATCCGGCGCACGGCACCACCCACATCTGGGACGTGTGGAACACCGACGACTACACGAAATACCGGGAGTACGTGCCGCGCTTCGTCGCCGAGTTCGGCTACCAGGGCCCACCCGCGTACGCCACCCTGCGCCGGGCGCTCAGCGACGAACCCCTGGCCCCCGACTCACCGGGCATGGCGCACCACCAGAAGGCGACCGGCGGCGACGCCAAGCTCCAGCGGGGCCTGGACGCGCACCTGCCCGCACCGGCGGACTTCGACGACTGGCACTACCTCACGCAGCTCAACCAGGCCCGAGCCATCCAACTCGGCGTGGAACACTTCCGCTCCCACCGGGGCGTGTGCGCGGGGACCATCGTCTGGCAGCTCAACGACTGCTGGCCGGTCACCTCCTGGTCGGCCGTCGACGGCGACGGCCGCCGCAAACCCCTGTGGTACGCGCTGCGCCACGCGTACGCCGACCGGCTTCTCACCGTGCAGCCGCGCGACGGCGGCCTGGCCGTGGTCGCGGTCAACGACGGCGGCACGCCATGGCGGGCGTCGGCTTCGGTGACCCGGGTGACCCTTGCCGGTGAACCGCGAGCCAAGACGACGATGGAGCTGGACGTCCCCGCGTACTCGGCGGTGACGCTGGCACTGCCGGCGGAGCTGGCGCGGCCGGACGAGGCCCGGCGGGAGTTGTTGGTCGCCGAGGCGGGGGAGAGCGCCGAGCGGGCGCTCTGGTTCTTCGCCGAGGACCGGGACGTGGACTGGCCGGCGGCGGCGTGGGACGCGACGGTGGAGCCGTTCGACGGTGGGCAGCGGGTCCGGGTCACCGCCCGTTCGGTGCTGCGCGACCTGACCCTCTTCCCGGACCGGCTGGACGCTTCCGCGTCTGTGGACCAGGCCCTGGTCACCCTGCTGCCGGGTGAGTCGGCCACGTTCACGGTGCGAGCCGACGGTTTGGTGGACGAGGCGGCTCTCGTCGCTCGCCCGGTGCTGCGCTGCGTCAACGACCTGGGCTGACGCCCCATGATCGCGCTCGATCCATGAAGTAGTGGTCTCCCGTTGCGAGGAGGCCACTACTTCGATGTTCGAGCACGATCATCACGGGTCCAAGTTGAAGACTTGTTCAAGTGTTAAAGTCTTCGTGTCGATCGGGAGGGATGCTCATGTCGGTGCCGCTGTACCAGGCGAAGGCCGAGCTTTTCCGCACCCTCGGGCATCCGGTGCGCATCCGGGTGCTGGAGCTTCTCCAGGACGGCCCGAAGCCGGTCCGCGACCTGCTCGCCGCGATCGAGGTCGAGGCGTCGAACCTTTCCCAGCAGCTAGCCGTGCTGCGCCGCGCCGGAATGGTCACCTCACATCGCGACGGCCCCCTCGTCATGTACGCGCTCAGCACCCCCGACGTGGCCGACCTGCTGGCCGCCGGTCGACGGATCCTCGGCGCCGTCCTGACCGACCGGGACGCCCTCCTCGACGAGCTGCGCGCCACGAGCGGCGACCGGTGAGCGCCGCCGTACTGGCGGCCCGCGAGCGGATCCTCGGGCTGCTGCCCGGCCGGGCCGACTGGGCGGCCGTCCACCGCTCACCGCGCCGCGACCTGCTGGCCGGGCTCACCGTGGCGGTGGTGGCGCTGCCCCTGGCGCTGGCGTTCGGCGTCACCTCGGGGCTGGGTGCCCAGGCCGGGCTGATCACCGCCGTGATCGCCGGCGCGGTGGCCGCCGTCTTCGGTGGCTCCAACCTCCAGGTGTCCGGGCCGACCGGGGCGATGACCGTGGTGCTGGTGCCGGTGGTGCAGCAGTTCGGAGCCACCGGCGTGCTCATGGTCGGGGCGATGGCCGGCCTGGTGCTGATCGCGCTCGCAGTGGCCCGCCTGGGCCGGTACGTCCGCTACCTGCCCACCCCGGTGCTGGAGGGCTTCACCACCGGCATCGCCGTGGTCATCGCCCTGCAACAGGTGCCCGCCGCGCTCGGCGTCACCGACGCGCACGGGGAGAAGGTCTGGGCCGTCGCCGCCGACGCGGTCGCCCGTTTCGTCGTACACCCGAAGCCGGCCGCGCTCGCGGTGGCCCTCGCCGTCGCGGCCCTGATGCTGCTGGGCGCCCGGTGGCGGCCCGGCCTGCCGTTCTCACTGCTCGGCGTGGCGGCTGCCACCGTCCTCGCCGAGCTTGCCCCGGTCGACCTGGTGCGGATCGGCGCGTTACCGCAGGGCCTGCCCGCGCCCTCGCTCGGCTTCCTCGACCTCGGCGCGCTCGGCGTGCTGCTGCCCAGCGCGCTCGCCGTCGCCGCGCTCGCCGCCCTGGAGAGCCTGCTGTCCGCCACCGTCGCCGACGGCATGACCGTCGGTGAGCGACACGACCCGGACCGGGAACTGTTCGGTCAGGGCCTCGCCAACCTCGCCGCCCCGCTCTTCGGCGGCATCCCGGCGACCGCCGCCATCGCCCGTACGGCGGTCAACGTCCGCGCCGGGGCGGCCTCGAAGCTGGCGGCTCTCACCCACGCGGTCGCCCTCGCCGGGATCGTGCTGGCTGCCGCGCCGTTGGTCGGACGGATCCCGCTCGCCGCTCTGGCCGGGGTACTGCTGGCCACCACAGCCCGCATGGTGGAGGCCGGCTCACTGTGGGCGCTGGCCCGGGCCACCCGAGGCGACGCGGTCGTGCTCGTACTCACCTTCGCCGTCACGGTGATCTGGGATCTCGTCACCGCCGTGGCGGTCGGCGTCGGCGTCGCCGTGGTGCTCGCCCTGCGCGCCGTGGCCCGCAGCGCCCGGCTGGAACAGGTGCCCCTCGACCCCGGTGAACACAGCGCCGAGGAGTACGCGCTGCTCACCGAACACATCGTCGCGTACCGGCTGGACGGGCCGCTCTTCTTCGCCGCCGCCCACACGTTCCTGCTCGAACTGTCCGAGGTCGCCGACGTTCGCGTGGTCATCCTGCGGATGTCCCGCGTGACCACCATGGACGCCACCGGCGCGCACGTCCTCGGCGACGCGATCCGACGGCTACGCGGACGCGGGATCACCGTCCTGCTCTCCGGCATCACCCCCGCCCACGACCAGGTACTAGCCACCCTGGGGGTGGCTGACGACCTGCGCCGCGAAGGGCTGGTCTTCACCGACACACCGGCCGCGATCCGGCACGCCCGTGCGGCTGCTCTCTCCGCGGCGATCGGCCCGATCGGCCGGAGATAGCTGTCAGGAAGTGCGCCACCGGCTAGGACGGTGGGTCTGAAGCGTATGTAAGCCCGCACGCCCACCGATCCAACGGAGGGTCAGATGTGGCGCCTCAACGAAGAGCGGCGATGATCTGCCCGATGGAGGTGGACGGATTGCCCTCCGGGGGCGGGCCGAGTCGATCAGCCCGCCGGCAGGCGTCCTCAATCCGGTCGCGGAAGTTGCCGAAGTCGAGCCTGGTCTTGTCCCAGGAGGGGATGTGCTCCCGTAGCAGGTCGCGGGCTCGCTTGGCGTTCTCCACGAACCGGGTGCAGTTGCCGTAGTGGAGCAGTAGCCACACCTCGAAGCAGGGATTGGACCAGGCCAGATTGACGTCGATAGCGGCAGATTCGCGGGTCGCCGGCTCAGTGGCGAAGTCGTCGACATCGCAGACGGCCCATGCCTCGTCGAAGTCGTCGCGCTGGCGGCGCCGCGCCGCACCTCGTACGCCGTTGACCGGCGAGCCGCGTTCTACCACGACGACCACCCGGGGGCGCACCCACGCCTCCTGCTTGAGGCCGTTGAAGTAGTCCCGTTCCGTGGATTCACCGTTGGTGGCGATCAGCACGGTTGTCCGCTGCTCCCGGGTCGATGCGCGTCGCCGGAGGTCGGTCTCGCGGCCACGGCCGGACCGTATCGGGCCCGAGGCACGCCGATCACCCTGCCGGGGTGTCATCCGAGCCTCCACGGGTGGCAAGGGCCTGCTCGAACAGACCGGTGGACAGGTTGGGAATTGCCCCGTAGTTGCCGTTCAAGTAACGGCGCTGACGATTCTCGCCTTCTTTCCGAGGCTTGAAATCGGTCAGCGGGTACAGCGAGGAAGCGCCCTCGTCGTCCTTCTCCACGAACCAGATCTCGTCGCGGCGGAGGATCTCCTCAGCGTCGAGGGTGCCGAGCAGAGCGGCATCGTGGCTGGTGAAAATGAGTTGGCCGCCAAGGGGGTTCGCGGCCGGGCTGCGGAACAGGCTGATGAGCTTGGCGGTCAGGATCGGGTGCAAGCTCGCATCGATCTCGTCGATCAGCATTGTGGTGCCGCTACGCAGCATCGCTGCGGCATGCAGGCCCAGCGTCAGTAGTTGCCGTGTGCCGGTCGACTGGTCCTGCAGGTCTAGAAGTGCGGTGCCGTGCGGACCCCGATGGGCGAACTGGACGCGTGGCGAGGGCCGGATAGCCGCGACGGCTTTCTTCAACCGGTCGCTCAACCTCCTGGCTGGCAGGTCGGACCAGACAGCCTGATCATCAGCCGAATCAGAGGCGATCACGACGTCGACGATCCCGACATCGGCGGCCTGCAACAGGTCAACCACCAGCCGGCGTACCTCCTCAGTATCCGACTGGCCAATGCGGACGAGGGCGGACAACCCAGATGTCGGGTCGGTCCGTTGGCCCGTTAGGTAGAACCACCGGTAGGTGTCGTGCAACGGCTGTGGGTTTGCCGGATCCGGTTGGGGGCGGCTCTGGCCAAAACGCGCGACAGTGCTGAGAAATAGGGCTGTTGGCGCGGTAATCCCGGCAATCTGCTCCAGGTCGCTGCGTCGTCCCGACTCCTCGCCCCAGTTGAAGACATCGCCGTCGCGCTCGAACACGCGCCGCC
The DNA here is from genome assembly GCF_006228125.1 of Micromonospora orduensis. Taxonomy (GTDB): domain Bacteria; phylum Actinomycetota; class Actinomycetes; order Mycobacteriales; family Micromonosporaceae; genus Micromonospora; species Micromonospora orduensis. Next base: position 35,103 of record NZ_VDFY01000200.1, read on the forward strand.
GGCGCCCGAGCGGATAGTGGTAGAGCCACTCCTCCAACACCCGGTCGTCGTCGATCGTGAAGCCATAGGTGTGTCTGAACCCGCCGAGCAGGAGGTCGACGACATAGCGCGATGGCTGAGTGGCGACCTCCGGATCCAACCGGAACGGCTCCCGGGACAGGCCCACACCGGGCTCGACCGCCCGGTCGGACTCCACGACCATATGCCGCATGTACGCCAGCGCGCCCAGGCAGTTCGACTTGCCCGACGCGTTGGCTCCGAAGATGCCGACGACCTGGACCGCCTGCGGAGCCGGCTCGTCGGGCTCGGCCCCGTCGCCGTAGACGGGCGTCAGGTTCAGCTGATGCTCGTCGCGAAACGAACGATGGTTGGCGAAGCGAAAACTCAGCAGCATTGGCCGCGTGCCCCTAGCTCGTGGGCGGTTACAAGTACATCTCTGCGAGTAAACCACGAGAAGGCGGCGCAAAGGGCCGACGCAGGCAAGCCTTGCCGCTGGCGGCGCAGGGCACGCCCGGGTCGTCCCTCCCGGCGGCTGCGAACCGTCGGTCCTGCTGGCCCTTGCTGGGGCATCACACTGCGGCCTGCCCTGGTGGGTGATTGACTGAGGCACCCACGACCCAAGGAGTTGGCCGGTCGGTTGCCGGGGGACCCGCCGCGGTTGAGCCGGGCCTGTCGGACAGAGATGCGGACGTCACCGGTTCGGCCCCTGATGGGTGGTCCTGTCCGGTAGCTGACTGCTGCTGCTCCTTCTGTGGGATCAGGTGGTGGCGCGCCGACGCCCTGGGCGGGTGGGTGTCCCAGGAGCCCCCGAAACACCCACCGATGCCTCAGCGGGAAATGCGGGTCGAGCACACGAAGTTTGCCCAGGCGGTGGGGGAGAAGGTGAGAGCCGGGCCGTGCGGGTCCTTGCTGTCGCGGACAGCGACGATGCCGGGCAAATTGTCGGCAACCTCGACACACTCCCCGCCGTTGCTGCCACTGCGAGTGCTCTTGCGCCAGTGGGCGCCGGTCAGATCAACCATGGTGGACCTCCCCGATGATCTTGTTGATCAGGTGCCTTGATTGTCCTTCATCGAGGGCAAGCTGATCCAGGCTTGACCAGGCCTGCTCGTAGGCGGCGAACTCCTCCGGACGATCAAGATAGAGAGCGCCCGTCCAGGACTCGCAGTAGATCACCGAAGGCTCCGGAAGGGCCCGGTTGCCCAACGGGAAGTCGAGCATCACGAAGGATCCCGCCTCGACGCCACGGTGCAGGCCGGCAGTGAGCGGCAGGATTCGGATCGAGTTGGTCGCTGTGTCCCCTAACAGCAGCAGGTGATTGAGCTGATCCGTCATCGTCTCGGGGCTGCCGACTGTCCGCAGGAGGGCGGCCTCGGAGAGGATCACGTCCAGCTTCGGAGGTGGAGGCAGGCGGCGTCTCAGCAGGGCTTGGCGTTGCAGGCGGACCTGCACCAGGCACTCCCGCTCTTCGTCGCTCACCTCCGCTCGGTGTTGGTAGACGCCCAGTGCGTAACCCCGATGTTGTAGGAGACCCGGAACCATTGCTTCGTTGAAGAAGCGCAGATGGGAGGCGGCGGATTCGAGGCCGACGTACAGCTCGAACCATTCGGGGACCGCGTCGCCGTACGCGTGCCACCATCCTTTGGCCCTCGTCTCGCCGGCCAGGGAGGTCAGCGCCCGGGTCAGCTCGCCCGTCGCCCCGTACAGCTCGCACATCGCTCGGACGTCGACGCCGCGCACCGAGCCGAGCCCGCTCTCGATCCGCCACACCTTCTGGCGGCTGCACTCCAGCGCTTCGGCGACCGCGTCGAGGGTCGCTCCCGCCTCGGTGCGCAGGTCACGCAGCGCCCTGCCGAGCTGGCGTCGGGGCACCGTCGAGCCCATGTCATCGGCCACCCGGCTCTCCTTCCTGTTGAGTTTTGCAACATCCCGACAGCCGTTCTGCAACAGGGGAATGTTGCCCACAAATAGCGGAACAGTGTGAGTCGACATTCATTGCGATGGTGATTCCGACCTTACAAGATTGGTCCGACAACGCCGATGGACGCGCAATTCCCGCGCCGGCGAATGTCGATCACATACGAGGAAGGGTGGTGCTGCTTCGTGCGCGCGTTTCTCCGTCACCTCCGGGCCGAGCCACCCCGGCCGGTGTCCTATCGGGCGGCCAACTACGTACCCCTGAAGCCCTGGCAGGTCCGCGGGCGCCGGTTCACCCGCCGTGGCCGGCGTGGCGTGGAGGCCGTGGAGGTCGCCGAGTTCCTCGACCAGGTCGCTGACGATCTGGCCGAGGTGTACGCGGCGCTGGGCAGCAGCCGGCGGGAGACCGAGCGGATCAAGGATGCGCTGAAGTGCTGGCAGTCCCAGCGGGCCCGCGAGGACCTGGCGGCCCGCCGATGAGCGCCCGGTGGGTGGCGCACCTGCCGTTCACCGCCGCCGACCTGCCGGCCGCCCAGCACTTCGCCGGCACCCTGGCCCGATCGCTGACCTTCCTGTCCGAGGTGGACGCCGGCGAGACCACCGTTTCGGCCGAGGACGCTCAGGGCGTACGCCATCGGGTCTTCTGCGACCTTCCGCTCGACGGCGGCCGGCGGTGCGTGCGGCGGGTGGAACACGACGGTGACTGCGCGGCCCGGCGGTGTCGGTGACCGCCGCGCCCGTCGTCGTCTGCCCCGACTGCGACGGGACGACCTTCATGCTGGAACCGTGCCGGTGCACCACCTACGGTGACCGGTTCCTCGCCGACGCCGACGTGCTCGGGCCGCGCCGGGAGGCGTACCGGAGCTGCGAGCAGTGTCGCGGCGCGGGCAGCATCGCGTACCCCTGTTATCGCTGCGGTCGACGCGGCCGGCGGCGGGCGCAGCTCGTGGTCACCGTCGCCAACCTGGACACCGGCGCGGTCGCGTCGCACCAGGTCGTGCCCGGCGGCCTCGGCCCCCACCGCGACCCGGCGGGCCACTGGGTGGTCGAGCTTGCTTCCCGGGTACGCGAACTCGCAGCCACTGTCGGCGCGGTTCTGGACGAGGCCGACATGCCTTCGCTGTGGCTGGACCGGCAGTGGCGACCCGACCTGCCCGCAGCGCAGCGGCGCGAGCTGGAGGCCCACGCCATCCTGCGGGCCGATCACGCTCCCTGGCGGCTGGTGCTGGGCCGATCCACCGCCCCGGCGACTGTCGACCCGGCCGCCCGACTGGCCCGGCTGTGCGCGTTGGCCGACCTGCTGCTGCTCGACCTGGTGGTCGAGGCCCGTCGGCAGGGCGCGGGGTTTTGCTGGTCCATTCGGTACGAGGTGCCCGGCTCCCCGGTACCGCTCGGGCCGCCCGGCTGGTGTCGGGACCTGCCGGAGGTGTTGGCCTGCACCGACGTGGCCAAGGCGCTCAGCGGCCTTGCCGAGCGCGGCCTGACCGCTCCCGCCCGGCTGCTGCGCCCCGACTCGCCGCGCCCGCCCGCCGCCCCCGTCGTGGACGTCGACCAGCTCGAACGCCGCGTGCTCGCCGACTGCGTCGACGCGGCTCACGGCGAGGAGCTGCCTGGGGCGCAGGCCCTCTGGCGCGACGGCCGCTGGTGGCACACCACGCTGCGCGCCGGCGAGCCGGCGGAGATCCTCGCGGAGCAGCCCACCGGCCAGGTGGTCCGGCGTGTGCGGGTGCCGGTGACCCGCGGCTACGAGCCACCCGAAGCGTCCTGGTTGGGCGAGTTGGTCGACTGGCGGCCCTGCCCGGACTGCCGGCCCGGAAGCCGGCTGCGCGCCTGCGACCGCTACCGGCTCGGCTCCTGGACCGCCGTCCTCGGCGCGCGGCCCGAGGACCTCCGCGACGCCGACGGCGGGCACGACCTCGACCGGGACCTACGCGACGGGTACGTCACCCTGCCCTGGGCCGGCTCCGACCCGGTGGGGGAGCACGTGCGCGCTGCCGGGCGGGGCGCCGCCGCCGGCCGGCTGATCGTGGTGGCGGCGCCTCCCGACGCGCCGCCGCTGGTCGAGCTGCTGCGGCTCGCCCTCGGCCTCGACCTGGCCCTCGTGGTGGCCGTCTGCGACCTGCGGCACAACGCCGGCGACCCGCTGCTGGCCGACGGGCTGCGCTGGTCCGTCGAGATAAAGCCCCGGGACGCAGCCGTGAGCCCCGACGACTTCCCCTACCGGCCGAGCCTGGCTGCCGCCCTCGCCTGGTGCGTCGAGTGCCTGTCCGACGCCGTCGCCGGGGCCGCCCCGACCGACCCGGCGACACCGATCCCAGTGCCGTGGTCGGGGCCGCGCGATCTCGTCGTCGACCCCGAGCCGGATCTGCTGCGGCTCGCCTCCCGGCACGCGGGGCAGGCGGTCACCGTCCGCTTCACCCGCGCCGGCTGCGCCGTGCACCGACACGACGACGACGGCGTACGCCTCCTCGCCGACGGCCCTGACCTGCGCGATCTCCCGTTGACCTGAGGACTGTCGGGCAGCGGTGATCGACACGAGTTCGCTGATATCGGGGTATCCCGGTCGACGGGATACCCCGATATCGTGATCTCGCGTGCGGCGGCCTCGCGCCCCTACTCCGGGACGCGGCGGTAGGCGCCGTCGCTGGCCGAGGTGGCCATCGAGGCGTACGCGCGCAGCGCCGCCGACACCGGTCGCTGCCGATCAACCGGGGTGTACGGCTTGTCGCGCTTCTCCTCGGCCACCCGTCGCGCCTCCAGTTCGTCCTCCGGGACGTTGAGCGAGATCGACCGGCCCGGGATGTCGATGACGATCTCGTCGCCCTCGCGGACGAGGGCGATCAGCCCACCGGAGGCGGCCTCCGGGGAGGCGTGCCCGATGGAGAGGCCGGACGTGCCGCCGGAGAAGCGGCCGTCGGTGAGCAGCGCGCAGGAGCGGCCCAGCCCCCGACCCTTGAGGAAAGAGGTGGGGTAGAGCATCTCCTGCATGCCGGGGCCACCCTTCGGGCCCTCGTAGCGGATCACCACGACGTCACCGGCGACGATCTCCTTGGCGAGGATCGCGGTCACCGCGTCGTCCTGCGACTCGTACACCTTCGCGGGGCCGCGGAAGGTCAGGCACTCCTCCGGAACGCCGGCGGTCTTCACGACGCAGCCTTCCGGGGCCAGGTTGCCGTGCAGGATGGCGAGGCCGCCGTCGGCGGAGTACGCGTGTTCGCGGTCGCGGATGCAGCCGCCGGCCGCGTCGGTGTCCAGGGACGACCAGCGGTTGGTGGTGGAGAAGGGCTCGACGGTGCGCACCCCGCCGGGTGCGGCGTGGAACAGCTCGACCGCGGTCGGCGTGGGTGAGCCGCCGCGCACGTCCCAGTCGGTCAGCCACTGCGCCAGCGAGGGGGAGTGCACGGCGTGCACGTCCCGGTTGAGCTGCCCGGCCCGGTCCAGTTCGCCGAGGATGGCCGGGATGCCGCCGGCCCGGTGCACGTCCTCCATGTGGTAGTTCGGCGAGTTCGGCGCGACCTTGGCCAGGCAGGGCACCCGCCGGGAGATCGCGTCGATGTCGGCGACGCCGAAGTCCAGTTCCGCCTCGCGGGCGGCGGCGAGCAGGTGCAGCACCGTGTTGGTGGAGCCGCCCATCGCCACGTCGAGGGCCACGGCGTTCTCGAACGCGGCCTTCGAGGCGACCGTGCGGGGCAGGACCGAGGCGTCGTCGCCGTCGTACCACCGCTTGGCGATCTCCACGACGGTGCGGCCGGCCTCGACGAAGAGCGACCTGCGCGCGGCGTGGGTGGCAAGCGTCGAACCGTTGCCGGGCAGCGCAAGGCCGATGGCCTCGGTGAGGCAGTTCATCGAGTTGGCGGTGAACATGCCGGAGCAGGAGCCGCAGGTCGGGCAGGCGGAGCGTTCGATCTCGCCGAGCTGCTCGTCGGTGACCGACTCGTTGGAGGAGGCGATCATCGCGTCGATCAGGTCGATCTTGCTGTGCACGACACCCTCGATCGCCATCGTCTTGCCGGCCTCCATCGGGCCGCCGGAGACGAAGACGGTCGGGATGTTGAGCCGCAGCGCGGCCAGCAGCATCCCCGGGGTGATCTTGTCGCAGTTCGAGATGCAGACCAGGGCGTCCGCGCAGTGCGCGTTGACCATGTACTCCACCGCGTCGGCGATCAGCTCGCGGCTGGGCAGCGAGTAGAGCATCCCGCCGTGGCCCATCGCGATGCCGTCGTCGACGGCGATGGTGTTGAACTCCCGACCGACGCCGCCGGCCTCGGCGACCGCGTCGGCGACCAGGCCACCCATGTCCTTGAGGTGTACGTGACCAGGGACGAACTGGGTGAAACTGTTGGCGATGGCGACGATCGGCTTGCCGAAATCGTCGTCGGTCATCCCGGTGGCCCGCCAGAGGGCCCGGGCGCCGGCCATCGTCCGACCGTGCGTGGAGGTCTTCGACCGCAGCTCAGGCATGTCTATCAGCATGACACCGCCACGGCGCCCGCCATCGGCCGTGTGTGCCGTGTCCCAACAGATGCACACCTGGTCCCCCATGGCGAGCGCTCATCCGGCACTCTGGAGGACGTGCATCTCCCCCCGGGCATGGTCGCGGTCGCGGCGCTGAGCGGCCTCGTCGCCGCGGTGGCCGCCGCCCTGCTTGCCGTGGTGGCCCGGCGCCGTAGCGGGCCGCGCCGGCCGGCGCACGTGCTCCTCGCGGTGGCCGCCGGGATCTCCCTGTCCAGCCTCGTGGTCGGCGTCGGGGCGGCGCTCGCCGCGAACGACCACTGGGCCCACGAGCAGGGGCAGCGCACCGGCTGGGCCACCATCGTGGCGATCGGCACGGCGGTGAGCGGGTTGGCGTTCGCGGCCGGTCTGCTCCGGCTGCCCGGGGTGGCAGCCACCGCCGCGGGGACCGCCCGGCTCGCCCTGGACGGCCTGACCATGGCGGCCGCGTTGTGGTTCGTCGGCTGGGTGCTCTTCTCCGAGCCCACCCGACTGCTCGGCGACGCCACCCCGATGGCCTGCCCGGCGATCCTGCTCGCCACGGTGAGCGCCGCGATCGGCGCCGGGCTCGCCGTGATCATCGTCTTCCGGGCCGCCGCGCCACGTCGGCGGCTGGCCGTGCTCGGCGCCGGCATCAGCGCGGTGAGCTGCGGCGGTCTGGGCCTGAGCGCGGGGCTCTGCCAGGCCGGGCCGGTGCTGGCGCTGACCGGCGGGGCGGTGCTCGCCGCCGGCCTGCTGAGCGTCGCGCTCGCCGTGCACCGGGCCGACCGGCCGGGGCAGGTCGAGCTGGACCTGATCGGTCGCGACGGGGAGTACGCACTCGCCCCGATGCTGGCGATGGCCGCCTCGGCGATGTACCACCTGCTGCAGGACGGCCGGTTCACGGCGGCGGGCATCGTGGCCGGCAGCGTGGAGGGCTTCGCTCTGGTGGCCCGTCAGTACCTGACGCTCAAGGACGTCCGGGACTACGCCGACCGGCTGGCCGAGCGCGAGGCGCACTTCCGCGAGCTGGCGCACACCGACCCGCTGACCTCGTTGGCCAACCGGCGCGGGCTGCTGCGCGCGTTGCACGACAGCGCGGCGGCGGGCACCCCGTGCGTCCTGCTCGGCCTGGATCTGGACGGTTTCAAGCACGTCAACGACATGCGCGGCCACGACGTCGGCGACGCCGTGCTGGCCGAGGTGGGCCGTCGGCTGCGCGGCAACCTGCGCCCCGGCGACGTGGCGGCCCGGCTCGGCGGCGACGAGTTCGCCGTCCTCATGCAGGGCCGGCCGGCCGACGCGGACCGGGTCGCCGAGCGGCTGCTCGGAGTGGTCAACCGGCCGTACGACCAGCCGGAGGGGCCGGTCTTCCTGTCGGTGAGCATCGGGGTGGCCGGTTGGGCCGACGAGCCGGACGTGGAGCTGCTGCTGCGCCACGCCGACCTGGCGCTGCGGTACGCCAAGCAGCGCGGCAAGAACCGGATCGAGCGCTACGACGCCACCTACGACCAGCTGCTGCGTCGGCGGACGACGCTGGAGCACGAGCTGCGCGGCGCGATCGACCGCGACGAGCTGCGGTTGGCCTTCCAGCCGGTGGCGTCGCTGCCGTCGGTGCGTCCGGTCGGCGCCGAGGCGCTGCTGCGTTGGCACCATCCGGAGCTGGGCAACGTGCGCCCGGACGAGTTCATCCCCCTCGCCGAGGAGTGCGGGATGATCTCCACGCTCGGCGCGTGGGTGCTGCACCAGGCCTGCTACCAGCTCTCCCGTTGGCTGGCCGACGGGCACGACGTGTGGGTGTCGGTGAACGTGTCCCCGCGCGAGCTGCACGCTCCGGAGTACGTGGTGCAGGTCGCCGAGGCGCTGCGCGCCCACCACGTGCCGCCGCAGCGGCTGGTCCTGGAGGTCACCGAGCACGCGGTCGCCACCGACCTGGACGAGCTGATCCGACGGCTGACCGCGTTGCGGCTGACCGGTGTGCGGATCGCGTTGGACGACTTCGGCGCCGGCTACTCCTCGCTGGGTCAGCTGCGTCGCCTGCCGATCGACATCCTGAAGATCGACCACAGCCTGGTGGCCGAGCACGAGCCGGTCCGCCCGGTCGGCCAGGACGGTCCGGCGTTCGCGCCGATGGTCGACATCGTGATGCGGCTGGGCCACCAGCTGGGGCTCGAGGTGATCGCCGAGGGGGTGACCACGCCTACCGAGTTGGCCGCGGTGGTGGCCGCCGGTTGCCGGTTCGGTCAGGGCGCGCTCTTCGGCTGGGGGGTGCCGGCGGAGCACCTGGAGGCGATGTTGGAGGCGGCGACGTCGCCGGGTGCGCGTCCCGCTCCGCTGCCCACGCCACGCCGGGTCTCCGGCGGGTCCGGGCAGGCCAAACCGGCTGGTGATGGCGCGTCGCCGGCCGACGCGCCATCCTCCGTTAACCAACATGTGGGATCAGTTGACTCATCGCGTGAGATGCGTCAGGCTTAGCCGCATGTCGTCGTACCGGTCGCTGCGAGTACTTACCTGAGCGCACTCTCCTCCATCGAGAGTGCGCTGGCCCCGTGCATCTGCACGAGGGCCGTTTTTATTGCCGTCGGAACCTGTCGCGACGGGCCCACCGCCCGCCTCGCATCGCTGAACAAGCCCCAGCCGCTCCAGCCGAAGGCCAGACCCACCATGACGAGACCCACGCCCGAGACCCTCGCCCACACCGCCCGGCGGGCCCGCGCGGCCGCCGAGCCGGCCGCCGACGTCGACCAGGCCGCCGCGCGTACCCCGGCCAGCCCGGCCACCCCGGCGGTACGCCCCACAGCTCCGGCCCAGGTGTCCGGCGCCGGCTCGCTGGTGCGGTCCCTTGAGGCGCTCGGCGTCGATGTCGTCTTCGGCATTCCGGGTGGCGCGATCCTGCCGGCGTACGACCCGCTCTACGACTCCAGCGTCCGGCACATCCTGGTCCGGCACGAGCAGGGCGCGGGGCACGCGGCGACCGGGTACGCGCAGGCCACCGGCAAGGTCGGCGTGTGCATCGCGACCTCCGGCCCGGGCGCGACGAACCTGGTCACGCCGATCGCCGACGCGTACATGGACTCGGTGGCGATGGTGGCGATCACCGGCCAGGTGGCCCGTGCGTCGATCGGCACGGACGCCTTCCAGGAGGCGGACATCCAGGGCATCACCCTGCCGATCACGAAGCACAACTTCCTCGTGCAGACCGCCGAGGAGATCCCGCAGGTGCTGGCCGAGGCGTTCCATCTGGCCAGCACCGGCCGGCCCGGCCCGGTGCTTGTCGACATCCCCAAGGACGTGCTCCAGGCGCCGACGACCTTCACCTGGCCACCCACCCTCGATCTGCCCGGTTACCGGCCCACCCTGCACCCGCACGGCAAGCAGATCCGGGAGGCGGCCCGGCTGATGGCCGCCGCCCGCCGGCCGGTGCTCTACGTCGGCGGCGGGGTGCTCAAGGCCGGTGCCACCGACGGGCTGCGCCGGCTGGCCGAGCTGACCGGCATTCCGGTCGTCACCACGCTGATGGCGCTCGGCGCGTTCCCCGACTCGCATCAGCAGCACCTGGGGATGCCCGGCATGCACGGCACGGTCGCCGCGAACTACGGCCTGCAGAAGGCGGATCTGATCGTCGCGCTGGGCGCGCGCTTCGACGACCGGGTCACCGGCAAGCTGGACTCGTTCGCCCCGGACGCGACGGTGGTGCACGCGGACATCGACCCGGCGGAGATCGGCAAGAACCGGCACGCGGACGTCCCGATCGTGGGCGACGCCAGGCACGTCATCGACGAGCTGATCGCCGCGGTCACCGTCGAACGGTCGGCGGGGCGCGGCACCGACCTCGGTGACTGGTGGACGCAGCTCGACGACCTGCGCAACCGCTACCCGCTGGGCTACGAGGAGCCGGCCGACGGCACGCTCTCCCCGCAGTACGTCATCAAGCGGCTGGGCGAGATCGTCGGCTCGGACGCGATCTTCGTGGCCGGGGTTGGCCAGCACCAGATGTGGGCGTCGCAGTTCATCTCCTACGAGAAGCCGTACACCTGGTTGAATTCCGGCGGTCTCGGCACGATGGGCTACGCGGTGCCGGCGGCGATGGGCGCCAAGGTCGGCAAGCCGGACACGGTGGTGTGGGCGGTCGACGGGGACGGGTGCTTCCAGATGACCAACCAGGAGTTGGCCACCTGCGCGTTGGAGGGCATCCCGGTCAAGATCGCTGTGATCAACAACGGCAACCTCGGCATGGTCCGGCAGTGGCAGACGCTGTTCTACGACGAGCGGTACTCCAACACCGAGCTGGGCACCCACAAACACCGCATCCCCGACTTCGTCAAGCTCGCCGAGGCGTTGGGGTGCGTGGGGCTGCGCTGCGAGAACGCCGCCGACGTGGACAAGACCATCGCCGCCGCCATGGAGATCAACGACGCCCCCGTGGTGATCGACTTCGTGGTCGGCAAGGACGCCATGGTCTGGCCGATGGTCGCCGCCGGCACCAGCAACGACGAGATCATGTTCGCCCGCGGCGTCCGCCCGGTCTTCGACGAGGATGACATCTGATGACGATGCACACTTTGTCCGTGCTGGTGGAGAACAAGCCAGGCGTTCTCGCCCGGGTCTCCGGCCTCTTCTCCCGGCGCGGGTTCAACATCGACAGCCTCGCCGTCGGCGAGACCGAGAACCCGGACGTCTCCCGGATCACCATCGTGGTCAACGCCGAGTCGTCCCCCCTGGAACAGGTCACCAAGCAGCTCAACAAGCTGGTCAACGTACTGAAGATCGTTGAGTTGGACCCGCAGGTCTCGGTGGCCCGGGAGTTGCTGCTGGTGAAGGTCCGCGCCGACCGGTCCGCGCGGACCCAGGTGTTGGAGACGGTCAACCTGTTCCGCGCCCGGGTGGTCGACGTCGCCCCGGACACGCTGACCATCGAGGCCACCGGCACCCCGGACAAGCTCGACGCGCTGCTGCGCGACCTCGAGCCCTTCGGCATCAAGGAAATGGTCCAGTCCGGGCTGGTGGCGATCGGGCGCGGCTCGCGTTCGATCACCGCCGGTCCCGCGCTGCGGGCCGCCTGACCCATCCGAACAGACCACGACGGGCCACCGAGGCCGTCGTACGAAAGGGAAGTCTCATGAGCGTTGAGGTGTACTACGACGACGATGCCGACCTCGGCCTGATCCAGGCCAAGAAGGTCGCGGTGATCGGCTACGGCAGCCAGGGTCACGCCCACGCGCTGTCGCTGCGGGACTCCGGCGTCGACGTGGTGATCGGTCTGCCGGAGGGCTCCAAGAGCCGCCCCAAGGCCGAGGAGCAGGGCCTGCGGGTGGCCACGCCGGCGCAGGCCGCCGCCGAGGCCGATGTGATCATGGTGCTCGCACCGGACACCGCCCAGCGCAAGCTCTACGCCGAGTCGATCGAGCCGCACCTCGCCCCGGGCAAGGCGCTCTTCTTCGGCCACGGCTTCAACATCCGCTACGGCCTCATCAAGCCGCCGGCCGAGGTGGACGTGGCGATGGTCGCCCCGAAGGGCCCCGGCCACCTGGTCCGCCGCCAGTACGCCGACGGCAAGGGCGTGCCCTGTCTCGTCGCCGTCGAGCAGGACGCCAGCGGCAACGCCCTCGCCCTGGCCCTGGCGTACGCCAAGGGGATCGGCGGCACCCGTGCCGGTGCGATCCGGACCACCTTCACCGAGGAGACCGAGACCGACCTCTTCGGCGAGCAGGCGGTGCTCTGCGGTGGCGCTGCGGCGCTGGTGCAGACCGGTTTCGAGGTGCTCACCGAGGCGGGCTACGCCCCCGAGGTGGCCTACTTCGAGTGCCTGCACGAGCTGAAGCTGATCGTCGACCTGATGTACGAGGGCGGCATCGCCAAGATGCGGTACAGCATCTCCGACACCGCCGAGTACGGCGACCTCTCCCGCGGCCCGCGGATCATCGACGCCCGGGTCAAGGAGGAGATGCGCAAGATCCTCGGCGAGATCCAGTCCGGCGAGTTCGCCCGCGAGTGGGTCGCCGAGGACGAGGCGGGCCGGCCCAACTTCACCAAGTGGCAGGCCGAGGGTGCGGCGCACCCGATCGAGGAGACCGGCCGCAAGCTGCGCGGCATGATGAGCTGGGTGGACCGCCCGATCACCGAGACCGCCTGACCGTCCGGCCCGCCCGGACCACGGCGTTTCCCCACGGCCCCGGGCCGGCGCTCTCCCCAGTGCCGCCCGGGGCCGTCCGGCTTCCACCACCACCCGCGTGCCCACCTCGTGGGACCGGGTGACAAACGCCTCGCGCGGTGCCGCGCCCGCCGGGGCCAACCATGTCGGTCAGGTGAACGGGTGATGTCCGCCGTCCGACCCGGCGTGTGAGGGCACTCACCCCACGGACCGGAACACGCCGACCAGCGAGCCCCTACGATCGCGGGTAGGTGCGCTGAGCCGGCACCTGACGGCCACGGCACGGACCAGCGCAGGGCGCAGTGCGGCGCCCTGCCGCCGAGCCGATCGCAAACACGACGTCTACGAGGACCGATGAATCCTGTCGTACTGATCGCCGAAGAACTCGCCCCCGCCGCCATCGAGGTGCTCGCCCACGACTTCGACGTCCGTCACGTCGACGGCACCGACCGTCCGGCCCTGCTCTCCGCGCTCGCCGAGGCCGACGCCGTCATCGTGCGCAGCGCGACCCAGATCGACGCCGAGGCGGTCGCCGCCGCGCCGCGACTCAAGGTGGTCGCCCGGGCGGGCGTCGGGCTGGACAATGTCGAGGTGCCGGCTGCCACCGCCCGGGGCGTCATGGTCGTCAACGCGCCCACCTCGAACATCGTCTCCGCCGCCGAGCAGGCCGTCGCGCTGCTGCTCGCGGTGGCCCGCAACACCGCGAGCGCCAGCGCCGCGCTGAAGGCGGGGGAGTGGAAGCGGTCCAGGTACACAGGCGTCGAGGTGCAGGGCAAGACCGTAGGCGTGGTCGGGCTCGGCCGCATCGGCGTGCTCTTCGCCCAGCGCATCGCCGCGTTCGGCACCCGGCTGATCGCGTACGACCCGTACATCCAGCCGGCGCGGGCCGCGCAGCTCGGCGTCCGCCTGGTCGGCCTGGACGAGCTGCTGCGCGAGAGCGACTTCATCTCGATCCACCTGCCGAAGACCCCCGAGACGGTGGGCCTGATCGGTGAGAAGGAACTGGCGATCGTCAAGCCGGGCGTCCGCATCGTCAACGCCGCCCGCGGTGGCCTCGTCGACGAGCAGGCCCTCGCCGACGCCATCGCCGAGGGCCGGGTCGCCGGCGCGGGCGTGGACGTGTACAGCAAGGAGCCCTGCACGTCCTCGCCGCTGTTCGCCTTCGACAACGTGGTGGCCACCCCGCACCTGGGTGCCTCCACGCACGAGGCGCAGGACAAGGCCGGCCTGGCGGTGGCCAGGAGCGTGAAGCTGGCGTTGCAGGGCGAGTTCGTTCCGGACGCCGTCAACGTGCAGGTCGGCGGCGTGGTCGCCGAGGACGTGCGGCCGCTGCTGCCGTTGGCCGAGAAGCTCGGCCGGGCGTTCACCGCTGTCGCCGGCGGCGTCGCCGCGAGCGTCACCGTCGAGGTTCGCGGCGAGATCGTCGCGCACGACGTGTCGGTGCTCAAGCTCGCCGCGACGAAGGGCCTGTTCAGCTCCGTGGTCGAGGAGCAGGTCACCTACGTCAACGCGCCGCACCTGGCCGCCGAGCGTGGCGTCGAGGTCACCCTGTCCAGCCTGGCCGAGACGGTGGAGCAGCCCACCCTGGTCACCGTGCGCGGGGCGCTGCCGGACGGCCGGACGGTAAGCGTCTCCGGCACGGTCACCCACTCAGGCGCCCGCGACGTGCTCAAGCTGACCGAGGTGGACGGCTTCGACGTGGAGATCGGCGCGGAGGGCATCCTGCTCTTCCTCCGCTATGCCGACCGGCCGGGCGTCGTCGGCGTCGTCGGCACCCTGCTCGGTGAGTCGGGCATCAACATCGCCGCCATGCAGGTGGCCCGGCGCGAGGCGGGCGGCGAGACGCTCATGACGCTCACCGTCGACCAGGCGCTCGGCGCCGACCTGCTCACCTCGGCGGCCGAGTCGATCGGCGCGACGGCGGCCAGCGCCGCCGACCTGCGCGACGAGTAGTCACGGCAGCACCACGGGGGGCCCGGCGATCCGCTGGGCCCCTTCGTCGTACCCGGGGTGGGTGTCCCGCCGCCCGGGCCGGGTCAGCCGGGCATCCGCGCCGGAGGCGGGTAGACCGAGCCGTCCTGCGGGTCGAAGAGCATCAGCCCGTGTTCGCCGGCCAGCCGTTCGATGTCCAGCAGCACCTGATCCGGGCAGGTCGGGTGCAGGTTCAGCTCGACGTGGTCGTGGGCGGCGTGCAGTGGCGCCCGTGCCCACGGGCTGTCCGGGCCGGGGTGCCGGTCCGGGTAGGAGGCGGTGATCGCCCGGTAGAAGGCGACGACTCGCGCGTCCGGGTAACGGTCCACGTGCCGCCCCTGCCGGCAACCGTCGACCGCTGCCCGCACGTCCTCGGGCGTCGCCCCGTCGTCCAGGGCCCACACACTCAGATCGAAACTCACGGCGGACAGCGTGCCATCCGGCGTTCACCATGTCGAAACTGCCTCGCCGCAGGCCGATCGCTGATCCGCCACGGTCCGCCCGGGACGGTCCGCTGTGGAGACTCTTGCGTCGAGTTGCGTCGATTCGCTAGCGTACGACTGCGGTCACTGGCCGAGTTCGCGGCGCCGGCCCGTCTTCGGGTGGCGCGGTCGACGTCCGGCCCGACCGGTCCGCACCCCTCGATTGTGCGAGCCACGCGCACTCGTCGCTGACCGGCCCCCACGGCCGTTGCCGAGGCTGTGGGGGCCGATCGCAGGCCCGGCCGGCCGTCCGAGGGGCGGCCGAGGTGCGAATCGGGCCGGAGCGCCGCGGGGAGACGACGCGGTGGGGCGACGTTCCGCTCAGCGCCGGTGGGCGAAGAGCGCCCGGTAGTCGGAGTTTCCCCGGAACCAGGCCAGGCCGGTGGTGCCGGCGGCGTACAGCGCGGTGGCGTAGGCGTCGGCAACTGTCAGGTCGGGGCCGACGACTGTCGCGGCGACGAGGTGGTCGGCCGGCTCTCCGGTGTGCGGGTCCACCACGTGCCCCTGCCGTCCGGTCACCCCGGAGGTGCCGACCGCGCCGGCGGTCATCTCCAGCACCAGCGGCGCGCGTTCGGGCGCGGTCGGGTGGTGTACGGCGACCCGCCACGGTCCGCCGTGCGGGGCGTGGCCGCGGACCACCAGGTCGGCGCCGGTGAGCACGGCGTAGTCGTGGACGCCGGCGGCGCGTAGTCGCTCGGCGGCGCGTTCCACGGCCCAGCCGTTGAGCAGGCCACCCGGATCGAAGCCACCCGGCACCGCCCAGGCGTCGAACCATCCGTCGGTGGCGGCGCGCATCGCCGCGCAGCGGTCCACCAGGTCGGCCAGCGGGGGGTACGAGTCGGGGCTGATCTCACGTCGGCGCAGCCGGGAGACCAGGCTCTCCGGCCGGTTCGGGCCGTAGGTGAGGTCGATGGCGCGCAGCTCGGCGACGCTGTCCCGCAGGGCATCGCCGACACCCCGGCGGCCGAGCCACTCGGGGGCGTTGAGGATCAGGGTGTACTCGGCGGTGCCGGTGCGGACGGTGTGCCGCACGGCGATCCGGCCGTGGGCGGCGCCGGCCGGGTCGACCCGGTGCCGCCGGCCGCCGAGCCGGAAATCCGGTCGACGGTTGCGGAACGCTGACGGGTCCGGCCAGCGGGTACGCGGCTGCTCGTCGATGCGCATCGCATCTGCCCCCTCGCAGTTGGCGCCGCGTCGTCGCGCCGCCCGTCGCGGGCCCCCGTGACCCGCAGACCCTCACCCTAGGCAGCGGAGATGATCGCTCGATGAGTCTTCGCTGAGAGGGTGCTGTGGATCCGAGCTTCCCAGATGGTGGAACCTTCGTACCGGGAGGCGGGACGGGGACGTACCGTGGCCGGACGGGTAGTCGAAACGTGGGGAGTTGGCCGTGGCGCGCATCGCGGTGGTGGCCGGGGACGGCATCGGGCCTGAGGTTGTCGCGCAGGCCCGCAGGGTCCTCGACGCGGTGCTGCCCGGCGTGCAGGCCACCGAGTACGACCTCGGCGCGGCCCGCTGGCACCGTACCGGAGAGGTGCTGCCCGACTCGGTCCTGGCCGAGCTGGCCGGGCACGACGCGATCCTGCTCGGCGCGGTCGGTGACCCGACGGTTCCGCCCGGTGTGCTGGAGCGCGGGCTGCTGCTCAAGCTCCGGTTCGCCTTCGACCAGTACGTCAACCTGCGCCCCTCCCGGCTCTGGCCCGGCGTCGCCGGCCCGCTCGGCAACGTCAAGCCCGGTGAGGTCGACCTGGTCGTGGTCCGCGAGGGCACCGAGGGGCTGTACGCCGGCGCGGGTGGTTCGCTGCACCGCGACACCCCGGCCGAGGTCGCCACCGAGGAGAGCCTCAACACCCGGCACGGCGTGGAGCGGGTGATCCGTGACGCGTTCGCCCGAGCCGGTCGCCGGGAGCGCCGCAAGGTCACGCTGGTGCACAAGACCAACGTGCTCACCCACGCCGGGTCGCTGTGGGCGCGCGCCTTCGACGCGGTCGCCGCCGAGCACCCGGACGTCGCCACCGAGTACCAGCACGTCGACGCGGCCGCGATGTTCCTGGTCACCCAGCCGCAGCGCTACGACGTGGTGGTCACCGACAACCTCTTCGGCGACATCCTCACCGACATCGCCGCCGCCGTCACCGGCGGTATCGGGCTGGCCGCGAGCGGCTGCATCAACCCCGAGGGGGCGTACCCCTCGATGTTCGAGCCGGTGCACGGCTCCGCGCCGGACATCGCCGGCCAGGGCGTCGCCGACCCGGTCGCCGCGGTGCTCTCGGTCGCGTTGCTGCTGGAGCAGCTCGGGCACGCCGAGGCCGCCACCCGGGTCAACGCGGCGGTCGCCGCCGAACTGGCCGGCCGGACGCCTGGTGTGGCACTGCGGACGGCCGAGGTCGGCGACCGGCTCGTCGCCCACGCCGTAGCCTGACCGCCCCGGCCCACCAACGCCGGGGCGGTTTCCGCCTGTCCGGGCACTCCGCCCGCCCCGAGCGGCGCTACCCGCTGAACGACCGTTCGGGGTAAGTTTCTGGCACAGCCATGTCGGTGTGCGATCCCGCATGCCGTTGTCCCGCAGGGAGGTCAGCGCGATGAGCGGTGGTGACATGCTCGACTTCGAGATCCGTCCGAATCCCGCGCCGGTATCCGCCGCCGACCGGGCCGCCCTGCTGGTCAACCCCGGGTTCGGCCGGGTGTTCACCGACCACATGGTCACCGTCCGGTACGCGGACGGCAAGGGCTGGTACGACGCCCGGGTGGAGGCGCGGGGGCCGATCCCGATGGACCCGGCGAGCGCGGTCCTGCACTACGCGCAGGAGATCTTCGAAGGGCTGAAGGCGTACCGGACGGCCGACGGTGGGGTGACCATGTTCCGGCCGGACGCCAACGCCGCGCGGTTCGCCACGTCGGCGCAGCGGATGGCGATGCCGGTGCTGCCGCCGGAGGTCTTCGTCGACTCGCTGCACAAGCTCATCGAGATCGACCGGGAGTGGATCCCGACCGGCGAGGACGGCAGCCTCTACCTGCGGCCGTTCATGTTCGCCAGTGAGGTCTTCCTCGGCGTCCGCCCGGCCAACGAGTACCTGTACATGGTGATCGCGTCGCCGGTCGGGGCGTACTTCACAGGTGGGGTCAAGCCGGTCACCGTCTGGGTCTCCCCGGACTACACCCGCGCCGCGCCCGGGGGCACCGGCGCCGCCAAGTGCGGCGGCAACTACGCCGCGTCCCTGGCCGCGCAGGCCGAGGCCATCGAGGCCGGGTGCGACCAGGTCGTCTTCCTGGACGCGGTGGAGCGTCGCTTCGTCGACGAGCTGGGCGGGATGAACGTGTTCTTCGTCTACGACGACGGCTCGGTGGTCACCCCGCCGCTGACCGGCACGATCCTGCCGGGCATCACCCGCGACGCGGTCATGACGTTGGCCGGCGAGGCCGGGCACCGGGTCGAGGAGCGGCCGGTCTCCTTCGCCGACTGGCAGGCCGACGCGGCCAGCGGCCGGCTCCGCGAGGTCTTCGCCTGCGGCACGGCCGCGGTGATCACCCCGATCGGCGGGGTGCGCTTCCCGGACGGCGAGTTCCTCGTCGGCGGTGGCGAGCCGGGCCGGGTCACCACGTCGTTGCGCCAGCAGCTGGTCGACATCCAGCGGGGCAAGGCGGCCGACCCGCACGGCTGGGTGCGCCAGGTCCTCTGACGTCCACCGCTGACCGGCCCGTCCGTCGGAGCGGGCTGGTCAGCGTGGCGCGCGCTAGACCTCGTCGAGCAGGTGCTCGCGCAGGGCGGCCAGCTGCTCGTCGGTCACCCCGGCGTGGCGCAGGTATCCCTCCACCGAGCCGTGGCCCGCGCGCAGCTCGTCGAGGAACATCTGCATCGCCTCGGCGGGCGAGGCCAAGAACGGGGCCGGCACCTCGCCCGCGTCCGGCATCGTCGCGGCCAGCCAGGCACTGAACCGGGCCGACGCCTCGGTGCTGAGCGCGTAGTCCGCGACGACGTCCGCGTCGTCCACGCCCAGCACCGAGAGCGTCAACGCGCAGACGATGCCGGTGCGGTCCTTGCCCGCGACGCAGTGCACCACCACCGGGGCGTTCGCGGAGTCCGCGATCAGTCCGATCGCCTCGGCCAGGCCGGCGGTGCCGGTCTGCGCCAGGTCGGCGTACCGGTCCGCGAGATAGCGGGCCAGGTCGGCGCCCTTCTCGTGCGGCGTACCCGCCCAGTCCGCGTGCTCCGGGTGGATGTGCCGGTAGGTCAGTCCCGGATAAGCCGGCACCCGACCGTCGCGTTCGACCTCGGCGGGGCGGCGCAGGTCGATGACGGTGCGCACGCCGATCGCGGCGAACGCGTCGCGGTCCTGCTCGTCGAGGCGGTGCAGGGAGTCGGAGCGGTAGAGCCGACCCCGGCGTACGGCGCGGCCGTCGTGGCCGACGTAGCCGCCGACGTCGCGGAAGTTGAAGGTCGCGGGCAGCGGGATGTGTCGGTTCTCGTCGATGGCGTCCACGCTGACACGGTAACGGCCGGTGGGGTCTGCCCCCACCGGCCGTCGGTCCGATCGTCAGCGCGCCGTTCCGGGCGGGAGCGCGCCGTACGTCTCGTCGTAGTAGCCGCCCAGGCGGTCCCGGTAGGTCGGGTCGCTGTGGCTGGTCTCGTCGTACTCCGGGGCGGCCTTGATCTGGTCGCGGGTCCGGTCCACGGAGACGGTGCGCTGGTCGTGGTCGACCTGGTTGACCGTGCCCGCCGGCAGCATCACCTTCTTCCCGAAGATCCACGGGCCGGTGTCCACCACGAGGTAGCTGCCGTCCACCTCGTGGCTGGCACTGTCGATCTTGCCGATTCCACCGTCGGTGGCCTCGACCTTGTATCCGACCAGGTCGGCGTCGGCCACCTCGGCCTGGTCCCGGTAGCGCCAGGGGTCGAAGGTGCCGGCCGGCGCGCCGCCGGCCACGGCGCCCTGGCCGCCGCCGCGCAGCGGGTCCGGCCCGGCGTGGGCGGCGTGCGGGTCGATCCTGTCCATGCCGTTCACTCCTGACTGTCGCCGATCGGCTCGGCGGCGGTGGGTGCGGTGCGTCCCCGCACGAGCTACCCGGCCGTCGGGGGCCGGAAACGGCGACGGGACACCGTGGCGTCGGGGCGTACCTGGCTCAGGCCAGTGCGGCCTCGGCGTCGAGCGTGACCGCGGCGGCGTGCACCACGGCGGAGATCCGCAGTGCCTCGTTCACCTGCTCGGGGGTGAAGCCGTTGTCGCGCAGCGTCTTCTCGTGCGACTCCAGGCAGATCCCGCAGCCGTTGATCGCCGACACGGCGAGGCACCACAGTTTGAAGTCGCCCTTGTCCACCCCGGGCCTGGCGACGATCCGCATCCGCAGCCGGGCGGGGATCGAGGCGTACCGTTCGTCGCCGATGAGGTGCCTGGCCCGGTAGTAGGTGTTGGTCATCGCCATGACGGCGGCGGCGCCCTTGGCCGCCTCGACACCGTCCGGCCCGAGGTGACCGAGCGCCTCGGCGGCGATCTCGCGCAGCACCACCGGGTTGCGGGCGGCGACCGCGCAGGCCAGCGCCGTGCCCCAGGCCTGTACCGGCGTCAGCGTGGCGGCGCGGATGGTGGAGTCCAGGTTGAGAGCGATGTCCCCGGCGTACGCCGGCAGGGCCGCCCGGATCGTGTCCAGACCCATGGTCAGGCTCCAACGCGGTTGCTGGGAGTGAGCACCAGGTCCTCCTCGATCGCGGCTCGCGTACGCATGGTGCCACCGTGGGTGGCCAGGTGAGCGGTGAGACCGGTCACCGGCGGGGGAGCTGCCCCGCGGAGCCACGCTGTGTCACCATCCCGTCATATGGATAGGTCCTCCCAAAAACGGGGCAGGAGTGGCAGAGTGACGGTCGTGACCAGCACCGCCCTGATTATTGCGACCTAGCGCGCCGGCTCTCCCCTCCGCCGAGCGCGCAGACCTCCCGCACCCGCGGGAGGTCTTTTTGTTGCTCCGAGAAAGGATCCTGATGACGTTCCAGGTCTTCGACACGACATTGCGCGACGGCGCCCAGCGTGAGGGGCTCACCTACTCGGTGGTCGACAAGCTGGCGGTGGCCCGGCTGCTCGACGAGTTCGGTGTCGGCTTCATCGAGGGCGGCTGGCCGGGCGCGGTGCCCAAGGACACCGAGTTCTTCCGCCGGGCGCGCACCGAACTGAGCCTGCGGCACGCCGTCCTCGTGGCCTTCGGCGCCACCCGCAAGGCAGGCGTCGCCGTCGCCGACGACCCCCAGGTACGCGGCCTGCTGGACGCGCAGACCCCGGCGATCGCCCTGGTCGCCAAGGCCGACATCCGGCACGTCGAACGTGCGCTGCGCACCACCGGCGCGGAGAACCTGGCGATGATCCACGACACCGTCAGCCACCTCGTCGCCGAGGGCCGTCGGGTCTTCGTCGACGGCGAGCACTTCTTCGACGGCTACCGGCACGACCCGGGGTACGGCGCCGCAGTGGTGCAGACCGCGCTCGCCGCCGGCGCGGAACGCATGGTGCTCTGCGACACCAACGGCGGCATGCTGCCCTCCCAGGTGACCGCCGCGATCCTCGACCTCACCGACAAGCTCGGAATCGACGCCGGGCTGCTCGGTATGCACGCGCAGAACGACACCTCCTGCGCGGTGGCCAACACGATCGCGGCCGTCGAGGCCGGTGTGCGCCACGTCCAGGGCACCGCCAACGGGTACGGCGAACGTCCCGGCAACGCGGACATCTTCGCCGTCGTCGCCAACCTCCAACTCAAGCTGGGCATGCCCGTCCTACCCGACGGCTGCCTGGCGCAGATGGTGCGGGTCTCGCACGCCATCGCCGAGATCGCCAACATCGCCCCCGACACCCACCAGGCGTACGCCGGGGCCGCCGCCTTCGCCCACAAGGCGGGGCTGCACGCGAGCGCGATCAAGGTCGACCCGTTGCTCTACAACCACGTGGACCCGTCGGTGGTGGGCAACGACATGCGGATCCTGGTGACCGAGATGGCCGGCCGGGCCAGCGTCGAGCTCAAGAGTCGTGAACTCGGCCTGGACCTGGCCGGCCGTCCGGAGGCACTGACCGCCGTCACCAGGCGGGTCAAGGAGCTGGAGGCCGGCGGTTGGTCGTTCGAGGCCGCCGACGCGTCGTTCGAGCTGCTCGTCCGCTCCGAGCTGCCCGAGGGCGGGCCGGCCCGCCCGTTCGCCCTGGAGTCGTACCGGGTGCTCGTCGAGCACCGCGAGGACGGCGCGGTGGTCTCCGAAGCCACTGTGAAGATCCGGGTACGCGGCGAGCGGGTGATCGCCACCGCCGAGGGCAACGGCCCGGTCAACGCCCTCGACGAGGCGCTGCGGGTGGGGCTGGCCCGGCACTACCCGCAGTTGCGCGACTTCGAGCTGGCCGACTACAAGGTGCGCATCCTGGAGGGCAGCCACGGCACCGGCGCGGTCACCCGGGTCCTCCTGGAGACCGCCGACAGCGACGGCCGGGACTGGACCACGGTGGGGGTCCACCCCAACGTGGTGGAGGCCAGCTGGCACGCCCTGGTGGACGCCCTGACCTACGGACTGTCCCCGACCCGCGTCTGACCCTCTCCCCGCCCGCCCCCACGGGCGGGCGGGGCGG
>NZ_VDFY01000028.1 GCF_006228125.1 Micromonospora orduensis
TTTCGGGGGCGGTGGGGGGTTCGCCGGAGTCCAGGACCGCCTGGGTCCAGCCGCCTTCGATGACTCCGGTGGCGTCCAGGACGGCCCAGTCGACCACGTCGGTCGCCTCCACCACCACGGGGGCGCCGATTCGCACGCTCTCGTCGGTGTTGGCGTCGCTGGCGCTCACGCCGACGATCCGCTCCGGGGCCTCCCACGAGGTGACACCCGCCCAGACATACTCCGGGCCGTCGTCGCCGGGAAGGCCGTACTTCACCACGAGCTGCGACTCGGCGGGCAACCGGCCGGCCACGAAGCGGGCCCGCGCCTCGTCCAGCGCCGCGCGGGCCGTGGCGACCGCCCGGCTCATCGCGTCACCGGAACGGGCGTAGCGCACATCCGGCTGGATCCCGGAGAACAGCGTCGCGCACGCGGCGGCGTAGTAACGCCCGTCCGGACCGGGATGCCCGGCCGGCGGGCGCAGGCTGAGGAACGAGTCGGCCTCCGGGTCGGTCGCCGGGTCCAGCTCCAGGCGCAGGAGCACCGGCGCGGTCGCGCCGTGCTGCTCCGGGTTGCCGTACGCCACCGCGATGTCGTGCCCGGTCACCGTGGCCAGCACCGGCAACTGCACGAACGCCGGCACCTCCTCGCCGGTGAGCCCGTCGGTCCAGTCCCGCAGGAGCCGACGCGCCGCCCCCGTCATCACCGCACCCCAGGCCCGGGTCAGATGGTCGGGCACCCCCTGGGTCTGCAACTCCAGCAGTCCGAAGCGGCGCAGCCCCTTGGTGGTGAACCACAGCCCCTCGGTGTCCGAGGAGTACGGCACCAGCACCCAGTCGACCAGCCGGATCCGGCCCTGCTCGTCGGGGAGTGAACGCAGCGCGGTGGCCGGGTCGAGGAACTGGAGGCCGAACACGTCCACCACGTCGCTGTCGACGGACTCGGCGACCGCCGCCGCGACCGCCCGGGCCGCCCACTCGTGCGCCGGGGGCCAGCCCGGCCGGTACTCGGCCTGCACCACGACGAGGTGCGTCGCCGCCGCCAGCCGCGCCAACTGCTCCTCGGTGGCGCCGAACGCGGTGAGCAGATCCGGTGGCAGCTCGGGGAACTCGGTGATCGGCCGGGTGTCCACGCTCATCAGCGGGCTGTCCAGCATCTGCCGGGCAAGCCCGTGCACCGGCTCGGCGAGCCGGCCGGTGAGCGCCGCCACCGCCGTCTTCGCGCTGACCTTCGGCAGCCCCACCATCGGCACCAGGTAGGTCGCGCTGAGCGACTCCGGCACCGGTACGGGCAGGAAGTCGTCAGTGATGAGCATGTGGGTTCCCCCGGTTGCCGTGCCGGTGCTGTCGAGCCGAACGCTACCCGGCCCGCCGCGCCCGCTTCAGGCGGACAGCACCAGACCCAGGTAGACAAGCGTGGTGACCACCTCGACCGTCGCACCGAGCACGTCGCCGGTGATGCCGCCGAACCGGCGTACCACGTGGTGGAGCAGCGCGAGCGCGACGGCGAGCGCGACGACGACGGCCAGTGGCCCCTGCCACGGACGGCCCGGCACCGCGGGCACCGCCAGCAGCGCGACGGCCACCGCGCCGGCGGCCGGTGCCAGCGGGCCGACCGTGCCGGCCACCAGCGCGCCGAGGCCGTCGGGTCGGGCCGCCGGTACGCCCCGACGGCAGGCAACGGTCACGCCCAGCCGCCCGGCGGCCGTCGCCACGACCACCGCCGCGAGACACGCCGGCCAGGGGCGACCGGCCAGCTCGGTGAGGGCCGCCGCCTGCACCAGCAGGACGACCACCAGGGCGACCACGCCGAACGGGCCGACGTCCGGCTTCTTCATGATCTCCAGTGCCGCCGCGCCCCGCCGGTACGAGCCGAGGGCGTCCACGGTGTCGGCCAGCCCGTCGAGGTGCAGCCCGCGGGTGAGCAGGGCCGCGGCCCCCAGCGTCACCCCGGCGGCCACCAGCGGTGCGGCGAGCGTGCCGACGAGCAGCAGCACCCCGGCCAGCAGCGCCCCGAGCAGCGCGCCAACCACCGGGGCGAGCGCCATCGCGGCGCCGGCCACCGGGCGGTCGATCCGCCCGGCGCGCACCGGCAGGGTGCTGAACGTGGTGACCGCCAGTCGGGCGCCCGCGACGAGCCGCGACTCAGCCGGCACGCCAGCCCGACGCCGGCTGCTCGTCGGCGCCGGTGCTGGCCGGGCCCGGCCCGTCCGGCTCCGGCTCGGCGAAGTCCGGTTCGGTGTACTCCTCGTCGGTGTACTCCGGCTCCTCGGGCGCCGGCTCGCCGCCGCCCAGGGACGGGTGGGCTGTCTCTTATACACATCTGACGCTGCCGACGATAAGGCTCGGG